>NZ_JAMYUV010000008.1:0-221700 GCF_040323405.1 Mesorhizobium sp. M0048
CCAATCAGGCCAGCAATATAGGCCGGACACATCCGCGCACGCGTCTTGTGCCTCAACGCCGAGACGAACGGCTCAAGCCACCGCTCCAGATCGAGTTGCCAATTCCTGTTCATGGCCGGCCCCTCCAACAGCCGACCTCTCATGAATCACGCAAAACCGCTCTTGGGAATCCTCAAAACGCTCCCAGAACTAAAAAACTGCCAAAGTAGTGCTAGGACGAACCAACAAGACGCAAGCCGACACGGTCCGCGAAAAAATCCGCGGGACCGGAGATTCGAGCGACGGAACTGAATGGCTTCAGTGGCGCTTGGCTTGCACCAGATAGGCGTCGATCTCGGTCTCGCCGAGCCACTTGGCCGCTTCCAGCCGATGCAACCCTTCGACCAGGATATGACGCTTGCCGTCATGGCGCACCTGGATCGGCATCTTCATTCCGTTTTCCAGAATGTCCTCGGCCAGATGGCGGACGGTTTCGGGATGCAGCGTCTTCTTGCGCGCGGTCGGCACGTAGATATCGTTGACCCTGACCTTTTGCACTCTCAGCATATCGGCTCCCGTGGCGGACAACGCCGCCCTTTGTGAGATAGTCTGTTTGGCCGGCAAGGCCAAGGGAGCAGCCCGGCAATGGCTGGCCCGATCGTTTCCAATTGACGCTTGGCCGGCGGATGGCCGAAATGGCGGCCTTCGACCTTAGCGGTGTCCATGAACCATCTGCCGACCGAGTTTCCCGATTTCGGACTGACGCCGCAGCAGCGACGCCAGGCGGTGCGCAGCCATTACTGGGAATGGCCCGGTATGGATGGCGGGCGCGGCGAAATCTGGTGCTACAGCGACCGTTTTTCCTATCGCCCCGGCGAGATGGTGGCGCTGCATGTCAGTTCGACGGCCGCCGGTTTCGGCATCGCGATCATCCGCGACGGCGGCGCGGAAACGACAATGTTCGAAAGGACCGGGATTGCGGCGCGCTGGCAAGATACGCCGGATCAATGTTCGGTCGAAGGCTGCGGCTGGCAGGCGTCGTTCGAGTTTCGCATCGGCGACGACTGGCCATCCGGCGCCTATCGCGTCACGCTTGAAGCGGACGGTCGCGACGGCAAGCCGATCCGCTGTCATCACCTTTTCATCGTCTCGCCGCAGCCCGGCAAGAAACCCGGCCGCGTGCTGCAGGTCGCGGCCACCGGCACCTGGCTCGCCTACAACACATGGGGCGGTTCCAACCATTACGAAGGCATTACCGGGCCGGCCCGCGACCAGTATGCACGAATGGTGTCGACGCAGCGGCCTTGGTGCCGCGGGTTCGTCGTGCTGCCCAAGGATGCGCCGCGCGTGCCGCTCGAAGTCGCGGTGCCGCCGAAAACCGTGCCGCGCTATCCGCACATGGAATGGGCCTTTGCCACCGGCCATTCGAAGAAATACGCCTCAGCCGGCTGGGCAAGCTACGACAGCCATTTCTTCCGCTTCGCTGAGCGTTCCGGCTACGCCGTCGATCTCGCTAGCCAGCACGATCTGCATTTTTCGCCCGACATTCTCGACGGCTATGACTGCGTCGTCTTCGTCGGCCACGACGAATATTGGACCTGGGAAATGCGCGATGCGGTCGACACCTATGTCGAGCGCGGCGGTCATGCGGCGCGCTTTGCCGGCAACTTCATGTGGCAGACCAGGCTGGAGGACGAAGGCCGCCGGCAGGTCTGCTACAAATACCGCGCCCGCGCCGAGGACCCGGCCTATCGCGGCGGCGATATAAGGCGCGCCACCAATTCCTGGGAAGCGCCGGAAATCGGCCGGCCGGGTGCGGCGACCTTCGGCCTCAACTCGACAAGAGGCGTCTATGCCGGCTGGGGCGGCTGCGCGCCGCGCGGTGTGCGCGGCTTTCCGGTCTACCGGCCGGAGCATTGGGCCTTTGCCGGTACCGGCATCTACTATGGCGACCTGCTCGGCGCCGACAGCCATGTCTATGGCTATGAGGTCGATGGGCTCGATTTCGAGATCCGCGGCGGCCTGCCCTACCCGACGCCCGACAGCGGCGCACCGGACGGCCTGCAGGTGCTCGCGGTCGGCATGGCTGCCCAGGTCGAGGAAAGCGCCGACATCCCGTTCGAGGACCAGTTCCTCGGCGACGAGGACGGCCGCTTCACCGCCGAAACGCTGTTCGGCGAGGCGAGCGACGCCAATCTCGATAAGGTTAAGCGCGGCAACGGCATGATCGTCAATTTCCGGCGCGGCAAAGGCGAGGTGTTTCACGCCGGAAGCTGCGAATGGGTTGCCGGCCTGCTAAGGCAGGATGCGATGGTCGAGCGTGTTACCAGAAATGTCCTCGACCGCTATCTCGGAAAGTCATGACATGCTGAAGTCCCCTGCCCCGGAAGCCCGCGAAGCTTCGCATCTGTTTTATCTGTCCAGCCTGCGCCGGCCGCTGATCGACCGCGCCGAAGGCATCTACATGTGGACGCAGGATGGCCGCCGCTTCATCGACGGATCGAGCGGCCCGATGGTCGCCAATATCGGCCACTCCAATCGCAACGTGCTCGACGCGATGAAACGGCAGATGGACCGCGCCACCTTCGCCTACCGCCTGCATTTCGAGAACGAACCGGCAGAGGAGCTCGCGCGGCAACTGGCGGCCAAACTCCCCGAGGGCCTGGACCGCATCTTTTTCGTCTCCGGTGGCTCGGAGGCAACGGAATCCTGCGTCAAGCTGGCGCGGCAATGGGCGGTCGCCATCGGCCAGCCCAGCCGCTGGAAGGTGATCACGCGCTTTCCGTCCTATCATGGCGGCACGCTCGGCGCGCTCGCCGTCACCGGCGACGATGCGCTGGCCGAAACTTTTGCGCCGATGATGCAGCTCATGCCGACGGTTCCGGCGCCCACCGCCTGGCGTGACCGCGACAATCTTTCGATGGAACAGCGCGGTATCCGCTACGCCGACATGCTGGAGGAAAAGATCCTCGCCGAGGGATCGCAGAGCGTGCTCGCCTTCATCATGGAGCCGGTCGGCGGCGCTGCCACGGCAGCATTGGTGGCGCCCGACAGCTATTATCCGCGCATCCGCGAGATCTGCGATCGCTACGGCATCCTGCTCATCCATGACGAAGTGATGAGCGGTGCCGGCCGCACCGGAAAATTCCTTGGCGGCGACCACTGGAACTGCAAGCCAGACATCATCGCGCTGTCGAAGGGGCTGGGCTCGGGTTATGCCCCGCTCGGTGCGCTGGCGGCACCGATGCGGCTGGTGCAGCCATTGCTCGCGTCGGGCGGCTTCCAGCACGGCCATACCTATGCCGGCAATCCGCTCGCCTGCGCCGCCGGGCTCGCCGTGCTAGGTGAGATGGACCGTCTCGGCCTGATCGCCAACGCGGCTGTCATGGGCGAGCTATTGATGGACGAGCTGAAGGGATTGGCGAAGCGGTTTCCGTTCATCGCCGACGTCCGCGGCAAGGGCCTGCTCACCGGTGCCGAAATGGTCGCCGATCCGGACACGCTGAGGCCGATCGAGCCGGCGAAAAAGGCCACTCAGCGCCTGCTCGACCTCGCCTATGAGCGCGGCCTGATCATCTACGGACGCAAGGTCAAGGGCGGTGTCGACGGCGACAATTTCATGGTTGCGCCGCCGATGATCGTCACCGCCGCGCAGATCGGCGAGATCATATCCATCATCGGTGACGCGCTCGAGGTGCTGGCCGGCGAGCTCGACCTGCCGGTCGAAGGCTGAGGAACGAACCATGGCACCGCGCAAAGTCATCATCACCTGCGCCGTCACCGGGTCGGTGCACACCCCGTCGATGTCGCCGCATCTGCCAGTGACGCCGGACCAGATCGCCGCAGACGCAATCGCCGCCGCCGAGGCCGGCGCTTCGATCCTGCATCTTCATGCCCGCGACCCTAAGGATGGGCGGCCGACCGCCGACCCCGAGGTGTTCATGCAGTTCCTGCCGCGCATCAAGCAGGCGACCGATGCGGTGATCAACATCACCACCGGCGGATCGTCGCTGATGACGCTCGACCAGCGGCTGGCCGCGCCGCTCAGGGCCGAGCCGGAAATGAGTTCGCTCAATATGGGTTCGATGAACTTTGCGCTGTTCCCGATGCTCGAGCGGCCGCGGGAATGGCAGCACGAATGGGAGCCGAAACTGCTCGAGGCCACCCGCGACACGATCTTCAAAAACACCTTTGCCGACATGGAGACGGTGCTCGAGAAGCTCGGGCGCGGTTGCGGCACGCGCTTCGAATTCGAGTGCTACGATGTCGGCCATCTCTATTCGCTGGCGCATTTTCGCGATCGTGGGCTGGTGTCTGGACCTTTGTTCATCCAGTTTGTTTTGGGCATCCTTGGCGGCATCGGCGCCGATCCAGAAAACCTGATCCACATGAAGCGCATCGCCGACAAACTGTTCGGCGACAGCTACCAATTTTCGGTGCTGGCCGCCGGACGCCACCAGATGCCGATGATCTCGATTGCGGCGGCGATGGGCGGCAATGTCCGCGTCGGGCTGGAGGACAGCCTCTACGACGGGCGCCAACTCGCCAAGTCCAATGCCGACCAGGTGCGCCGCATCCGCAGCGTGCTCGACGGCTTGTCGCTGGAGGTCGCGACGCCGGCCGAGGCGCGGCAGATGCTGGCGCTCAAGGGCGGCGATCGCGTGGCGTTCTGAGATGCGGCCGTGACCAACCCACCGTCAAGAGACATCGTCATCCGCCCCGGCTGGGTGGAGGACGTCGAAACCATCCACGCCGCGCTCCTACGGCTCGGCGCGCATGTCGGCGCACATCAGGAGATCACCTCGACAGCTCGGGATCTCCGCACCTATGGCTTTGGCGAGAAGCCTGCCTTCTCGACCCTGATCGCCGAGGTCGGCGGCGAGTTTGCCGGGCTTTGCCTGCATTTTCCAATCTTCTCGACATGGATGGGACGGCCCGGCGTCTATGTGCAGGACCTCTATGTCGAGGACCGTTTTCGCGGCCGCAGGATCGGCGAGCACCTGCTGCGCCGGGTCGCGGCGCAATGCCGGAAGGACGGCGGCGTCTATCTCAAGCTGTCTGTCGATACCGACAACGAGACCGCCAAGGCTTTTTACGAACGGTTGGGCATTGCCTGGTCCAGCTACGAGCAGGTGCAGAAGATCGTCGGCGACGCCTTTTTCGCCTTCGCCGATGCACCGGAGGAGCCAACATGAAAGCCTTCTATGCCGAAGAACAGAAGCGCCACGACCCGAAGGCGTTCCTCTCCAGCGGCGCGCCGCAGCCCAATCCGGAAAAGCCGGAACGGGTCGAGCGATTGTTGGCCGGCGCAAAGGCTGCCGGCTGCACGATCGAACGGCCGCGGGATCACGGACTCGGCCCTATTGCCGCGGTACATACGCCGGAATATCTCGATTTCCTTCACCATATCTTCGCGCGCTGGCAGCGCATCGAGGGCGCCTCGGCCGAGGTCATCCCCAACATCCACCCGATCGCGCGGAACGGCTCCTATCCGGCCTCGGCGGTCGGCCAAGCCGGCTACCACATGGCCGACACAGCCTGCCCGATCTCCGGCGAGACGTGGCAGAGCGCGCTTTGGAGCGCCTGGAGCGCGGTTGAAACCGCCGAGGCGGTGATGTTGGGAGCGCCGGCCGCCTACGCGCTGTGCCGGCCGCCCGGCCATCACGCCTTTGCCGACGTCGCCGGCGGCTTCTGCTTCATCAACAATTCGGCGGTCGCCGCACAGGCTCTACGCAAGCAGGCAGCGCGGGTGGCGATCCTCGATGTCGACCTGCATCACGGCAACGGGACGCAAGGCATCTTCTATGCCCGGCCGGACGTGCTCACCGTGTCGCTGCATGCCGACCCGGCGCGGTTCTATCCGTTTTTCTGGGGCTATGCGGACGAGCGCGGCGAAGGCGCCGGCCTCGGCTACAATCTCAACCTGCCGCTGCCGCGCAAATCCGGCGATGCGGCTTTCCTCGAAGCACTGGCGGCAGCGTTCCAGCGCATCGACGCCTTCTCGCCCGATGCGCTTGTGGTCGCGCTGGGCCTAGACGCCTTCGAAGGTGATCCGTTCGGCGGGCTGTCGGTGAGCACGCCTGGTTTTTCGCGCATTGGCGAGGCGATCGCCCGGCTCGGCCTGCCAACGGTCATCGTCCAGGAAGGCGGTTATCTCTGCGATGAGCTCGGCGACAATCTCACCGCCTTCCTCACCGGTTTTGGCGGCGCCCACAAGCGATGATCCGTCGGCGTGGCCCGCTCAGGATCGCTCCTGCCTCAGCATGGCGACAACGCGGTGCACGCTCTCCAGCGTCTCGTCGATCTCGGCTGCAGTGTTGTAATGAGCGATGCCGATGCGCACCACGCCCTGCTCGGCCGGAATGCCGAGCTGGTGGACGATCTCCCAGGCGTAGTTGTGGCCGGACCACAGGAAGATGTTTTCCGCATTCATCTGCCGCACGACCGTCTCCGGCACTATGCCTTCGACAGTGAACGACACCGTCGGCACACGCTCATCGATCCGCTTCGGATCGGTGATGCCGTGGATGGTCAGGCCGGCAATATCCGACAGACCGTCGATCAACTGTTGCGTCAGCGGGTTCTCGTAAGCGATTGAGACTTCGAAGGCCTTGGCGATTTTCCGCCGACGCGACCCTTGCGCGCCAGCTGCCGCTCCCAACTCGGCAAAATAATCGATAGCCGCCGACAGGCCGGCCATCAATTCAATTTGCAGCGTGCCGAGCTCGAAGCGCTCCGGCAAGGCATTGGACGAGCAACGGCATTTATACGGCTTAAGCGCATCGATAACGCCCAGCCTGCCCCACAAAATTCCCATATGCGGGCCGAAGAACTTGTACGCCGAGCAGATCAGGAAATCGCAGCCGAGGTTTTGGACGTCGATCAGACCATGCGGCGCGAACTGGACGGCATCGACGTAGACCAACGCACCAGCCCGCCTAGCGATGCCGGTCAACGCCTTCACCCGGTTGATCGACCCGGTGAGATTGCTGGCGTAGTTGAGCGCGACGAGCCGCGTCCTCTCGGAAAGCAACGCGGCGAGCGCCGCCTCCTCGATCTGCCAGCTCTGCTGGTCGAAAGGCAGCCAGCGCACGACAAGGCCAAGGTCTTCAGCCAGTTGCAGCCAGGGTGAGACGTTGCCCTCATGGTCCATGCGGGTGAGGATGATCTCGTCCCCGGGATTCATCGTGCGGCCGAGCGTTCGCGACATGTGGTAGGTCAATGTCGTCATGTTGGCACCGACGATAATTTCCGGCGGACTTGCCGCACCCAGGAAATCGGCCATCGCCAGATGGGCCTCGTCGACAATGTCCTGTGCCGCAATGGTGGTCTCGAAGAAGCCGCCGAGGTTGGCATTGGTGGTCAGCAGGCAGCGTGACACCGCGTCCGCCACCGACTGCGGCACCTGCGTGCCGGCAGGATTGTCGAGATAAATGCGCCGGCGGCCCTTGTCGGTCAGCGACAAAGCCGGAAATTTCGCGCGCACCGCGTCGATCCGGAAGCCCATGGCTGTTCCCCTCTCCTTATGACGATCGGACAACCACGCCCGACGCATCAAGGGCACGGATTGCCGACGCGCTGGTGGATCGCATCAACGGCTTTCTGCATGTCCTCGGTCCAGACCACGTCGGCGGAAGAGAGCGCCATTTCGAGTTGCGAAATGGTGGTGGCGCCGATGATGTTCGAGGTGACCAAGGGCCGGTTCGAGACATAGGCATTGGCAAACAGCGCCGGCTCCATGCCGAAGGTGCGCGCCAACCGGTTGTATTCGAGCTGCACCTCGGCAGCATTCGGCGTCTCGTAGCGCTGGCCGCGGTTGAACAACTGCGAGCGCGAGCCCTGCGGCCGCGCGCCATGATCGTATTTGCCGGTCAAATAGCCTTGCGCCAGCGGTGAATAGGCAAGCAGCGACACCTGCTCGCGCTCGCAGACTTCGGCAAGGTTCACCTCGAAGGTGCGATTGACGAAATTATAGGCGTTCTGCAGCGAGGCGACGCGCGGGCCGAGGCCCTTGTCGGCTTCGGCAATGAAACGCATGACGCCCCAGGAATTCTCGTTCGACAGGCCGAAATGGCGGATCTTGCCGGCCTTCACCAGTTCATCAAATACGGCAAGCGTCTCGGCGATCGGCGTCTCGCCTTCCGGCACACCGGCGGCATCGGAGCGTCGCGGCAAGGTGCCGATGCGGTTCGGATTGGCGCCCCACGGCACGTCGCGTTCCGGCCAATGGATCTGATATAGGTCGATGTAATCGGTGTTGAGCCTGGCGAGTGACTTATCAATAGCGTCGAAGATATCGGCGCGCACCAGCTTAGACGAGCGGTCGCCGCGAAACCAAGTGTTGGCGGTGCGACCAACTACCTTCGAGGCGACGATCACTTGGTCCCGATTGCGCTTCTCCTTCATCCAATTGCCGATGATTGTCTCGGTACGGCCTTGTGTCTCCGCCTTGGGTGGGATCGGATAGAGTTCGGCGGTGTCGATGAAATTGACACCGCGAGCAAACGCCAGATCCATCTGGGCGTGACCGTCCGCCTCGGTGTTCTGCTGGCCCCAAGTCATCGATCCGAGGCAGATTTGCGACACGAAAAGATCGGTCTGGCCGAGACGGCGTTTGTGCATGGAGTTTCTCCGGCGGGAATTTTGCGCGGCTGCGCGAGGAGGAAGCAATAGCATACAGGAAAGCGCCGCCCGCTTCCAAGCCCACCGACGGCAGGCCAGGCGACTTTCCAGGATGCCGGCGAACGGAGTTTTTCGCTGCGTCTAACAAAAAACCGGCCAAGTGCCGGGACTGAGGCCTACGCTCGAAGCACCGCCGAAGTTTCGCCGGAACAGCCGAATTATGTCAAAAAAGATCAGGGCAGCATGGCTGCCATGCGAATGCTGCACTGCACAATTGTCATGATCTGCCTATATTGACGGCCGTGGAGGTTCAATAAGGGGCTTGAATCATGGGATTCTTCACTGAAATGTTCGCCCGTCCGCGTCCGCGGGAACAACTGCGTTATCGTGCGGCACTGGCGCTGCTCCATTCGATGAGCAATGCCGATCGCGCCGATATCGGCGTCAAGCCGGCCGATTTCCCGCGCATCGCTCGGGAAATGTCCGTACGCTAAACAGCGCGCCGTGAGAATCCCGCCGCAGCGGGATATCTCACGAGCTAATCTCAACGCAATCCGAGGAAGATCGACTTGCCCAATGGCACGCCGTTGTGGCGCAGGATGTCGTAGGCGGTGGTCAGGTGGAAGTAGAAATTGGGCATGGCGGCATGCAGCAGATACTGCATTCCCGGCATCGAAACCTCGCGCCCGGCAAGCCGCAGTTCGACCATCCTGTCATCTGAACCATCGAATTCGGCCGCCGAAAATGTCGCGAGATAGTCGAGCGTCTTGGTAAGGCGGGCCTGCAGATCAACGAAGCTCGTCTCATTATCCTCGTATTTTGGCACCTCACGCCCGGCAAGCCGCGACGGCGCGCCCTTGGCGTGATCGGTGGCAATCTGTACCTGCCTGGTCAGCGCAAACATGTCCGGCGCCAGCCTCGCCGTCAGATACACCTGCGGATCAATCTTGCGATCAGCCGCATTTTGCTCGGCAATGTTCAGCACATTGGCTAGTGACTTCAGCCTCGCCGAAAATACCGGCACGGATGCTTCATACATTGATATGGTCACAAGAAATCTCCACGGGGCCCTACTGCCTATGGCGAGAGGTAGCGCTTTCGCAGGCGATTGTTCAAGCGCCACCACGTCGCCGCGATCGATATGATAGGATTTTTTATCGAGTGGAGGTTCCCGATGAGACGCGCCCTTTTTGCAGCGACCGCCTTTATCTCTCTTGCCGTTGCCGGCCAATCGGCGCTCGCCGCAGACGCGCCTTATATCGACGACAGGTCGAATGCCGAGGCGGTGATCCGGTCGCTTTATAGTGCCATCAGCCGGCACGAATTCGCGCGCGCCTGGGACTATTTCGGCGACACCAAGCCGGCCAAGGATTTCAATTCCTTCGTCAAAGGCTATGACGGCACGGACACGGTCGAAGTGAAAACCGGTGGCGTATCCGAAGACGGGGCTGCCGGCAGCATCTACTACAGCGTTCCGGTCGCCATCCGGGCGACGGCCAAGGACGGCAGCGAGAATGTCTTTGCCGGCTGCTATACGCTGCGCCAGATCAACGCCTCGATCCAGGAACCGCCATTTCGCTCGATCTTCATCGACAAGGGTGCGCTGAAACCCTCAAAGGCCGATTTTGAGGATGCCGTGCCGGCAAGCTGCGGCGAAGGACCGCCGCCGCCGAAGAAGGACGCAGCGCTTGAGCAGGCCAACAAGGCGTTTGCCGCGACTTATGGCGACCAGTGCGACAAGGATCTTTTGGCGCAGAAGCCGGACATTTTCTCGATCCACTACAAGGACAAGGATGCGGCTGCCAGCGATCCCGAAAGCGAAACGCGGCTTTTCCATTTCGCCTGCTCGGCCGCGGCCTACAACGAAAACTCGATCTATTACATGAGCGACGACGTGCTTGGCGTAAGACAATTGCAGTTCGCCGAACCTGAAATGGACATCCGCTACGAGAACAATGACAGCGACGGCAAATTGCTGGGCATGACCATAGTTGGCTTCCAGACCTCCGGCTGGGCAACCAATTCCGATTACGACGAAGAGACCAAGACGATCACCACCTTCAACAAATGGCGTGGCATCGGCGATGCCTCTTCGTCGGGGACCTATCTGTTTCGCAACGGCGATTTTTCCCTGGTCCAGTACGACGTCGACGCGTCTTATGACGGCGAGGAAAATCCGCAGACGGTCGTCGACTACAATACCGCGCCTTAAGGGGCCTTCGACAACATCCAGTTGAGCGTGCCGCGCCAGTCGGTCATGCGGATGGGCGTGCCGTGCGTGCCGGTCTCGAAGCGGACGAAGCGCGTGGGATAGCTCTTCGATTTGGCCAGGATGGAGCGGAAGAAGGCTTCCTGTTTCTCGATTGGAAACACCGGGTCCTTGCTGCCTTGGCCGAAGAAGACCGGCACACGACGCTTGAAGGCGGGGCTTGAGAAGAAACTCTCGTCCCATAGCGAGCCGAGCAGCAGCAGCCCGTCGATGCGCCGGCCGGTATCATTGCGGGCGGCCAGCTTCCAGCATAATGAGCCGCCCATCGAGCCGCAGGCGACGAAGATTTTTGCGCTCGGCGATTGTTCGGCATAGTGGTCGATCAGCGCGGCGATCTGGGCGGCACCTGTGTCGCCGAAATCGGAAAAGTCCGGCGATAGATAGAGACCGCCGTTGCCCGCCATCAGGTTCTTGATGCGATTGAAATTACCGCCGAAGGTAAAGTCGTCGGTGCCCTGCTTACGGCTGCCGCCCTGCCCGTGCAGATAAAGCACGATGATGCTGGCGCCCCCGGTCTTGCCGACGGCAATGTGGCGGACATCGCCGGCGTCGGTCTTCAGCAAGAGATCCTGCTGCACCTTGCGCACGCCGGTTTCGGTGTATTGCGCGTGCACACGACGCTCAGGCACTTCGTCACGAGCGTTGATGTCGCGCAGCTCACGATAATCGACCACCGTATAGGCGCCGTTGCTCTCGGACGAGAGTGTGACCGGATAGGCGAACAGATCGTCCTTGAAGGGTTTGAGTTCGAGAGCGTTGGCGTAGGCGACACAAAAGAGCTGCAAAAGAATCGCCATCGGCAGGGCCGGGAGGCCAGAGGGGGGCAAGCGGAACCGGAAGCAGGAACGAAAGGCCATCCCTCAGCCATGCGTTTTTCGGCTTCGGTTTGTCAATCCTGCAGCACGCCGCCGGCGCCTTCCAGCGCCTCGCGCGTGTCGACATCGATCGCTGCCCCTTCGCCGATCTCGACATCGATGACGTCGAGCCCTTCGGCCTCGACCAGATGGCGGGCGCCGGTATCGCCTTGGAGGTGAGCGATCGCGGCAAACAGCGAACGCGGCAGCAGCACCGGATTGCCGCGCCGCCCAGCGTGCGAGGCCCGCACCACCGATCGGCCTTCGGACCTGCGGAACGCCTCGATCAGCCTGTCGAGGTCGGCCGAGGCGACGCCGGGCATATCGCCGAGGACAATCATGGCGCCGGCGGCGTCGCCGGAAATCTTGGCGATGCCGGCCTTTAGCGACGAAGACAGACCCTCGGCGAAATCCGGATTGTCGGCGAAGGTCACATCGAGGCCAGACAGTGCACTGCGCACGCGCTCGCTCTGGTGGCCGGTGACGACGATGGTGGCCGCGGCTTTCGAACCGACTGCGCGTTCGGCGGTGCGGCGGACCAGAGGCTTGCCATCGAACAGTGCCAAGAGCTTGTTCGGCCCGCCCATGCGGCTGGAGCGGCCGGCGGCCAGAAGCACGATCTCGACCTTTGGTTCGGCTTTGGCCGGCAACGGCTCGCGCGGTTGCGGCCGCGTCGGAATTTCCATCAACAGCCCGCCGACACCCATGCCGGCAATATCCCTGGCGGTCACGTCGAGACCGGCGATCAGCCGGTCGAGCACCCAGTCGAAGCCGTTCTCCTTGGGACTGCGGGCGCAGCCCGGCGCACCGATGATGCGCTTGCCGCCGAGTGTGCCGAGCACCAGCAGATTGCCGGGATCGACCGGCATACCGGCGCGGATGACAGTGCCGCCGGCCCTTTCGATCGCAGCAGGAACGACGTCGCCGAAATCGGCCATCGCCGAAGCGCCGAAGATCACCACCATATCGTTGTCGCGGATCAGCGAGGCCGCAGCCTCGGCGACGGGGATAATTTCATGCGGCGTTCGACGCTCCGCCGTCAGCCTGCCGCCCGAACGCGCCAGGCGTGCTTCGGTGACGCGCAGCGTCTTGTCGAGCACGCTGGGTTTGATGCCGGGCAGCACCGTCTGGATGACGCCGACGCGCACCGGCTGATAGGCGTTGACCGCAAAGATCTCGCCGCCCGCGCAGATCCTTGCCACCGCATCGACCAAAGCGGAGGCGACCGCAAACGGAATGATCTTCACCGTTGCTACCATCTGACCTTTTTCGACCGGCGCATGCTGCGCGAGCGTGGCGATGGTGATCGTCGGATCGACGGCGTTGATGGCGTCGATCATCGCCGCGTCGACGGTGAACATGCCGGCAGCCTGCGCGTGGAGGTTGACCCTACCTGTCGCGGCAGGCTTCGCCTCGATGTTGCGATGGATCATACATGCGGCGATCTTTTCAGCGGCGACGTCCTCGCTGAGATCATCGGGCGCCAACACCGCCGCGACGACCTCGGAAATGCCAGCGGCCTTCAACAGGGACACATCCCCGGCGCTTAACCGGTGCGCCTTGCGGTAGCGGCGCTCTCCGGCTGTAGTGGCGTGCGCAAGCACTGCCCCTTCGGCCGCATCGATCGCAACGGGACCAAATTTCACGCGACCGCGCCTTTGGATTCGAGGCCGCGGGAGCGAAAGGCATGGATCGCTTGCGCCAACACCGCGACGGCAATCTCGGCCGGGCTGGCAGCTCCAATGTCGAGGCCGATCGGGGCATGAATGCGGGCGATCTGGTCGGCTGTCGCCCCCGAAGCCAGCAGGCGTTCCACACGTTTGGCGTGGGTCTTGCGGCTGCCGAGCGCGCCGACATAAAAGCAGCCGGCGTCGAGCGCCGCCTTCAACGCGAAATCGTCGATCTTCGGATCGTGGGTGAGAGCAGCCAGCGCCGTATAGTTATCGAGCGGCTGACGCGTCAGCACATCCTGTGGCCATTCGGCATGCAGCGCGATATCGGGAAAACGATCGGGCGTGGCAAAGGCCGTGCGCGGATCGATGATCTCGACAGGATAGCCGGCGATCCTGGCCATCGGTGCCAGCGCCTGGCTGATGTGGACGGCGCCGATCACCACCAGGCGCGGCTGCGGCAGATGTGCGTTGAGGAAGAACGTGCGCCCCTCAGCTTCGACCGAACCGGAATTGCCCGTGCGAAATGCCTTGGCGACGGCCGCCCCGAGTTCACCGGCTACCCGGTCTCCCTCGCGCACGACACGGTCGCGGCCGTCGCCGAGATCGGTGACCAGGATTGCCGCGCGGCGGGCGCGGCGTTCGGCGTTGAGTGTCTTCAGCGCATAGGGATCCATTCGAGATCAACCCAATCTTTCTACATAGACCTTGATGCGGCCGCCGCATGACAGGCCGACTTGCCAGGCGGTCTCGTCTGCGACGCCGAATTCGAGCATTTTGGCCTTGCCGCTATCGATAACCTCGAGCGCCTCGGTGACTACGGCGCCTTCGACGCAGCCGCCCGAGACGGAGCCGTGGAAATTGCCTTCGGCGTCGATGACCAGGTGGCTGCCGACCGGCCGCGGCGCCGAGCCCCAGGTCTCGACCACGGTGGCAATGGCGACATCCTTGCCGTCCTTCATCCAGCCCTCCGCGATGATCAGCGGGTCGCGAGCCTCATCGAGATAGATACTGCGTTCCATGATTTCTCCCTGAGAGACATGTGGTTATGCGACGCGCTTCACGCCAGCCTCGATCCACCCGCGCGGGTCGACCGAACCCATAAACAGCACGGTTGCCAGCGACCGGTTCCGCCACATAATCCGCACGGGGCAACAGATCGAGCGTCTCGTCGATCATCCGCGGCGCCGGACGCGGTTTTCCACTCGGTCATTCTGTCTCCGCGGGCGCAGCCATCTGAAAGCCTCTACAGAGCGTGGTAGCCGCGGTTGTGATAGATCAGCGGCCGCAAGTTATCGCCGATGCGCAAACCTGTAACCTTGCCAAAAAGCACACGGTGCGTGGCCAGATCCTTGGAGTCGATCAGTTCGCAGTCGAAGACGGCGAGCGCGCCCTTCAGCGTCGGCGCACCAGTCGAGATCACGTCCCATTCGGCCAACGCGAAACGCTCCTCGACCGGCAGGCCGGTCATGCCGGAAAAGCCGATCGACAGCGGCTCCTGATCCGAAGCCAGCGTGTTCAGGGCAAATTTGCCGTTTTCCACGAACGGCTCATTCTTGGGATTTTCGCGATTGAGGCAGACCAGGATCGTTGGCGGCGTGTCCGACACCGAGCAGGCCGCGATCACCGTCGCGCCGCGCCTGCCGGCGGGGCCATCGGTGGTGACTACATGCACATGACCGGCAAAATGGGCCATCGCGTCGCGGTAGGCCTGCGGCCCGATGTCATTCTTCTTCAGCACCGATGATTTTCCACTAGTCAGAACCAACCGTTATATATGGGGGGATATTGCAGCCCACAAGCGAAGTGCTTGACGTATATCCTGGATTCCCGTGTTGCGCCAAAGCTGGCCAGCCTTTAGGTCTTGACGGCATTGGCGCCGGCAGAACACGCGATCGGCGCGGAGGAATTCTTCGCTCGCATGCGACCTTGGACAACCACAATAGCGGTGCTGGCCTGGCTCTCGGTCGCCGGTGGTGCGAGCGCCGAGAGGCTGCGGGTCGGCGTCGCGGCACCGCTGTCGGGGCCGTCGGCGATCCTCGGCAAACAGATCGAGGCTGGCGCGACAACGGCGGCTGAAGCGAACGACGCCGAAATCACGACGATCGATGACGCCTGCACGGCCGATGGTGGCGCCGCCGCCGCGCGGGAGTTAACCGCGGCCAAGGTCAACGTCGTCATCGGGTTTTTGTGCACCGACGCAATCGAGGCGGCTCTGCCGATCCTCAAGGATGCCGGCATACCGGTGATCACAGTCGGCGTTCGCACGGAAAGCCTGACCGACCGGCGCGCCAAGACGGGATGGCCGATCTATCGTCTCGGGCCGCGCGGCGACGACGAGCGCAATGCCGTCGCTGCCATCCTCACCCGCCTATGGCAGGCCGAGCTGTTCGCCATCGTCGACGACGGCACGATCTATGGCCGCGAAATGGCCGAGACGTTTCGGGCAGCCGCCGAGCAAGCGGCTCTGAAGCCGGTGTTCGTCGACACGTTCCGGCCGCAGCTCGACAACCAGATCGGCCTGATCGGCCGACTTAAGAAAGCCGGCGCAACGCATGTCTTTGCCGGCGGCGACGGCGATGATGTCGCCATTATGGGCCGGGATGCTGGCCAGCTAAATACCGGCATGGTGTTTGCCGGCGGCGAAGCGTTGCGCGCGCCGCTCGGCGATGTGCCTTATGCCATCGGCACGCTGATGATCGCGCCGCCCGAATGGGCCGATGTCGCCGACCCCAAGGTGCTGCAGAGCTTTGCCGGGCAAAACATCGTGCCGGAAGGTTACACCCTGCCCGCCTATGCCGCGGTCGAGATCGCCAAGTCGGCTTCGGCATTGACGCAAAGCTCAGGCGAGAGACTGGCCAACGTGCTGACCGCGCATGACTTCACCACGGCGATCGGACCGATCCGCTTTGACGAAAAGGGTGACCTGACGCAAAATCCTTATCGAGCCTACCGTTTCGACGGCGGCCGTTTCGTGCCGGCGGAGAGCCAATGATGTCCAGCACGGGGATGTTCCGTACGGGTCCACGCAATCTCATCACCGACGTCGCCGGCCTGCGTGTCGGCAATGCGGCGAATGCGAAGCTGAAATCCGGCGTGACCACCGTCATCTGCGACGAGCCGGCCGTGGCCGGCGTGCAAATCCTGGGCGGTGCGCCAGGCACCCGCGAAACCGACCTGCTCGAGCCGCACAATTCGATCCACGCCATCCATGCCGTGGTGCTTTCGGGCGGCTCGGCTTTTGGCCTTGACGCCGCGTCGGGGGCGCAGGCGGCCTTGCGCGAAAGAGGCATCGGCGTCGAGGTCGGCGGCTTTCGGGTGCCGATCGTGCCGGCGGCGATCCTGTTCGACCTGCGCAATGGCGGCGACAAGGATTGGGGCCGGTATCCGCCTTACCGTGACCTTGGCTACGAAGCCGCGCAAGCCGCCGCGATCGACTTTGCCCTCGGCACGGCCGGCGCAGGTAGCGGGGCTTTGAGCTCCGGCCTGAAGGGCGGGCTCGGTTCGGCCTCGACAGTGCTGGACAGCGGCGTCACCATCGGCGCGCTCGCCGCCGTCAACCCGACCGGCTCGGTGACGGTCGCCGGGACCCGCCATTTCTGGGCGGCACCGTTCGAGATCGGCGACGAGTTCGGCGGCTTAGGCTATCCCCACCCGATGCCTGACGATGCCAGAAAGATCCTGCTGAAGTTCCGTGACAAGCATGCCGCAGAGCAGGCGGAAACCGGCGCCAACACGACCATCGCCTTGATCGCCACCGATGCGGTACTCACGAAGGCCGCCGCCAAACGCCTGGCGATATCAGCGCATGACGGCTTTGTCCGTGCCATTTGGCCGACGCACACGCCCGCAGACGGCGATCTGGTCTTCGCGCTGGCAACGGGCAAGAGCGGCATCGAGCTCAGGCCCAACGATGCAATCGATCTCTACGCCGCCGCCGGCGCCACGATGGCGCGCGCCATCAGCCGCGGCGTCTTTGCCGCGACGCCGGCCGAGGGCGATCTGTTCCCGGTCTGGTCGTCGCGCTGACCGCGCAGTGCTTATTCGGATTTGCCGTAATCAGACTGGACTTATGATCAGGTGGGGTCGGATTTTTCTTCCTCGAACGTGACCGCAACGTCTGAGTTTGCCGACAGCCGCACCTTCTGGCCCTCGACCTCGGCGACAAGGCTGAGAGGAATGAAGTGGTGATGACCCCTGTGAGCGCCCTCACCGCTGTCGCGCTTGGTCAGCTTGATGCGATCTCCGTCAACCTTGTCGACAGTACCGACATGGACCCCGTCGGCGCCGATCACTTCCATACGTTCGCGAATCTTGGCTGCATCTGTCATGGGGGTCTCCCTTATAGCGCCGCGCGCTTTTGAACGCGCAAAGGACGCTCTAAAACATTTTGAATCAATGCGCCGTACCTTCCGAAATCGATTCTGATTTTCGGAAGGCACGATGCGGTGAAGCTGCCGACAATAACAAACGACAGCCGGATTGGATGCATCGACTTTGTGTTTCAGTCAGCACGATCTTTTGACGGCATCGTGATAGGAATCTAACGGCGTCCACCGCCTGAATGGAATTCCCCATGCGAAATCTTGCTCTGTTTGCCGTCTGCCTGCTTGCCCAGCTTGCAACTTTGGCCGCCGCCCACGCAGGCGATGTCGCCGAGCTTGAGATCCTCGGCTTCAGCCGCGATGGCGGGGTCTTTGCCTTCGAGGAATACGGCGTCCAGGACGGATCGGGATTCCCCTATGCAAACCGCTATTATATCGACACGGCCGACGACAGTTTCCTGAAGGGCTCGCCGATCCGTGTCCGGCTCGATGACGAGAATGCCGCGGTGGACGCGGCGCGGCTGCAGGCCCGGCAAAAGGGCGAAGCGATCGTCAGTCAAGCGGAACTGAAGGCAAATCGCGGCATCACCGCCGGCTTCAACCCGGTGACCGAGCTTTCTGCCGATCCCTTCCGCATGGTGGTCAATCCGCGCCCGATCTTTTCGCCGGTCGACGAGCCGCTCGAGTTCCGGCTCGACCAGATCGGCATGAATGACACCGAGCGCTGCCAGAGCCAGGGCGAGATCAATGGCTTTCGCCTGCTGCGCATCGAGGCGAGGGACGGCGGTCAGACGAGCATTATTCACGAGGACAAATCGATCCCGCAAAGCAGAGGCTGTCCGAATGGCTACCAGATCGGCGCGGTTCAGACATTTTCACTGGATAGCCTCAGCGCCTATGCCGTGCTGATCGCAGTGCGCCAATACGGGTTCGAAGGGCCGGACTATCGCTGGATCGCGGTAACCGGTCGCCTGTGACGTTCCCCGCCATGCGCTATCGCGCCCTGCATCGTCTCCGCCGCGCTCTGCCGTCGCTGCGCACGGCATTTGCCGGTGCCTTGCTGTGGGCCATGGCGATGGGCGGCAGCGCGCTGCTCAATCTGCTGCAGTACGATTGGGAGACCCCGGCAAAGATCCGCTTCGTCTCGCTGCTTTATGCAGCCGGCGGTGCGCTCGCTTTCCCGATTGGGCTGTTCCTGGCGCGGCTCGTCTCGCTCGGACGCCACTGGGAGATCGCCCTCGCCGCCGCCTTCGTCTGCCTTCTCGCAGCGACGATTGTCGTCACCGGCGGCCTCTTTGGGCTGCAATACCGCTCCTACTATGTCCAATGGCATGCGCCCGCGTTCACCATCACCTGGGTTTTCCAGTTCGTGTTCACGATGTTGACGGCACTCTACCAGTCCGTCGTCCTTGGCATCCGGCTGTATTTTCCGCTCGGTTTCATTGCGCTCGCTGTCGCCAGTGTCTGGTTTGCGCGCCAGCAACGTTGAGCATTTTGCCTGCCTCTGTTAGGACGCGGGCAAATGCTCTCGCAAGTCAGGACCGACTGATGATCCCTCGCTACTCCCGGCCGGAAATGGTGGCCATCTGGTCGCCCGAAACCCGGTTCCGCATCTGGTTCGAGATCGAGGCCTACGCCTGCGACGCATTGGCCGAGCTCGGCGTCATCCCGAAGGAGGCCGCCAAGACCATCTGGGAGAAAGGCGGGGCGGCGAAATTCGATGTCGAAGCCATCGACGAGATCGAGCGCGTCACCAAGCATGACGTCATCGCCTTTCTCACCCATCTTGCCGAATTCGTCGGGCCGGATGCCCGCTTCATCCACCAGGGCATGACATCCTCCGACGTTCTCGATACCTGTTTTGCCGTGCAGCTCACCCGTGCCAGCGACATCCTGCTGGCCGACATTGACGGGTTGCTTGCGGCGCTCAAGCGCCGCGCCTTCGAGCACAAGGACACGATCACAATCGGCCGCAGCCATGGCATCCATGCCGAGCCGACCACCTTCGGCGTCAAGCTGGCGCAGGCCTACGCCGAATTCTCGCGTTGCCGCGAGAGGCTGGTGCACGCACGCAAGGACATCGCCACCTGCGCCATCTCCGGTGCGGTCGGCACCTTTGCCAATATCGACCCATATGTCGAAGAATACGTGGCCAAGAAACTCGGACTGAAGCCGGAGCCGGTGTCGACGCAGGTGATCCCGCGCGACCGCCACGCGATGTTCTTCGCCACGCTCGGCGTGATCGCCTCGTCGATCGAGCGGCTGGCGATCGAGGTGCGCCATCTGCAGCGCACAGAGGTACTCGAAGCAGAAGAGTACTTTTCACCCGGCCAGAAGGGTTCGTCGGCGATGCCGCACAAGCGCAACCCGGTGCTGACCGAGAACCTAACCGGCCTTGCCCGCATGGTGCGCTCGTTCGCATTGCCGGCAATGGAGAATGTGGCGCTGTGGCACGAGCGCGACATCTCGCATTCCTCCGTCGAGCGCATGATCGGGCCCGACGCGACGGTGACGCTCGATTTCGCACTCTCACGGCTGACCAGCGTTGTCGACAAACTGCTCGTTTACCCCGACAACATGCTGAAGAACATGAACAAATTCCGTGGCCTTGTGCATTCGCAGCGCGTGCTGCTGGCGCTGACGCAAGCTGGCGTTTCGCGCGAGGACGCCTACCGGCTGGTGCAGCGCAACGCGATGAAGGTGTGGGAGCAAGGCGCTGATTTTCTTGAGGAACTTTTGGCCGACAAGGACGTTGTCGCAGCCTTGCCCGAGGCCGAGATCCGCGAGAAATTCGACTTGGGCTATCATACCAAGCACGTCGATACGATCTTTAGCCGAGTGTTTGGAGAGGCCTGATGATTTCGTCGGCCGGAGATTTCGATTTCCTTGCCCTGCCCGGGCGCGGCAACTCCGGGCCGGATCATTGGATGTCGCATTGGTGCCGGGTGTTCCCCAATTCGAGCCGCGTGCTGCAGGCCGAGTGGGACCGGCCTAAGCCTGGCGACTGGATCGGCCAGGTGGATGCCGCGGTGGCCGCCGCACCGCGCCGCGTCGTGCTACTTGCGCATTCGCTGGCGGTGGCGACGGCGGTGAAGTGGGCTGCCGGCGCCAGTCAAAGCCAACTCGACAAGGTCGCGGCGGCATTCCTGGTTGCCGCGACCAATGTCGAGGATACCGATCCCTCATTCGACGCGGTGCGCCCGTTCGCGCCGATGCCGCTGAAGCGCCTGCCCTTCCCGGCATTGGTGGTGGCGAGCCGTAGCGACCCGCGCGTCACTTTCGACAAGGCGACCGCTTTTGCTGCAGCCTGGGGCGCGGATATCGCCGATGCCGGCGATCTCGGCCATATGGGAAACGAGGCCGGCCTCGGCCTGTGGCCGGCGGGCCTGCTGATGCTTGGCCGCTTGCTTGAAAAGGCGAAGCTCTAACCGAACTACGCCTTGCCGGGAACGGTCCTGATCACCGTGCCCCACGGATCCTCGCGGGTCGTTGCATCAGCCACATTGTCCGAACGCATCTCGACCCAGGCCAAGCCGGAGCGGGCGGGATCGCGGCGGCCGGCACCCGCGCTCTGCCACGCATTTGCGCCAATGTGGTGATGGTAGCCGCCGGACGACAAGAATACCGCCGCGCCACCGTATTTTGCCACGGTGTCGAAACCGAACTCCTGATGCCACCATGCTTCGGCTTCTTCCGGCCGGCCGACCCGCAGATGGACGTGGCCGATAAAGCTGTTTTCCGGCGCGCCCTGCCAGCCGACGTCACCGGCCGGCACTTCGGCAATGACCGACGGAATGTTCAGCCGCTCCGTCGCCATCGCGATCTTGTCGCCATTCCATTTCCAATCCTGGGGGCGGCGGTCGGCATAGATCTCGATGCCGTTGCCTTCCGGGTCGGTAAGATAAAGCGCCTCGCTGACCAGATGATCGGACGCGCCCTCGATGCCAATCTTGCCCGCGATGGCGTGGTTGATCCAGCGGCCGAGATCGACCCGGCTAGGGAGCAGGAAGGCGGTGTGGAAAAGACCGGCGCTGCGCGGGTCATCGGGTTTCGCAGCCGGATCCGCTTCGATGTCGAGCAAAGGGCGATTGACTGCGCCGAGCGTAATCGTGCCGCCGGCGCGGCTCAGTTCCTGCAAACCGACGACTTTGCGATAGTAGGCAGCGAGATTTTCTGCATCGCGCGCCCGCAAGCCGACGCGGGCAACGCTGACCGGGGTCGTTGCGGCAAAAGGCAGTTCGCTCATCAAAGTGCTCCGTTCCGCCGGCGCTCGACAAGCTTCCAACGGAGGAACCCGGCGCCATCAATCATTCTACGCCGTGTCCGTGCCAAAATCTCGGAACAGCCATTCTTTCCTGGCGACAGATCGTCGATCGCTATCGTTCACACAAGAGCGCAAGAAGCGAACAAGGTGTTCACAATAGCGAGCAGACCGGGCTCATGAGAGGTGCGTTTGCATGTCGCTGTTGAGTTTATACCCGGTTGCACCCGACAGCGCCTCTCGCTACATGCGCGCCATGAAAGTCAGGGAAGCAGATATTCTCATCGTGCCGGGCTACACCAATTCCGGCCCCGATCATTGGCAGAGCCGCTGGCAGGCGAAACTATCGACAGCGCGCCGCGTCGAACAGACGGAATGGTCGAAGCCGGTGCGCGAGGATTGGACGGCCGGTGTCGCCAAGGCGGTTAACGAGGCGGAGCGGCCGGTCGTCATTGTCGCTCACTCGCTTGGCGTCGCCGCGGTCATCCAGGCATTGTCTCGGTTCGAGCGACCGGTCGCCGGCGCTTTCTTCGTGGCGCCGCCCGATGTCGCCAATCCAAAGATAAAGCCGAGGCACCTGATGACCTTCGGTCCCTATCCGCGCGATCCTCTGCCATTTCCGTCGGTGGTGATCGGCAGCCGCAACGACCCGTTCTGCGCCTTTGGCGTCGCCGAGGACATTGCCGCGGCCTGGGGCTCGCTGTTCATCGACGCCGGCGATGCCGGTCATCTCAACGCGGATTCCGGCTTCGGCCCCTGGCCCGAAGGTTCGATGACGTTCGCGAAATTCCTGACGGATCTCTAGGAAGCGATCGAATCCCTGACGCTGCTCAGCAGGGTCTTTGCCCCAAGCGAAATCAGAGAATGCTCCGAACCCATCGCCAGCAGCCGGTAACCCATCGACACCACACGACCGGCAATGGCCGGTTCCATCACATAGATCGCCGCATGCTTGCCGGCCTTGCGGGTGCGCTCGGCGATCGAGGCGACGGTCTCCATCATGCTCTCCAGCGTCGAACTGACGGTGGTCCCCTTCGACCAGGCGATCGAGAAATCCGACGGGCCGAGGAAGATGCCGTCGATACCCGGCGTGTCGAGAATGCCGTCGAGTGCAGCAAGCGCGGCGCGCGTTTCGACCATGGCGAACGCCATGGTGCGCTGGTTGCTGTCGCGCAGCCAGTCGGCATGATCGCCCTTGCCATGGCGCGGAAAGGCATAGGTGGGGCCCCAGGAGCGCTCGCCGAGCGGCGGGTATTTCATGGCGGCGGCAAACAGCCTTGCGTCCGCCACTGAATTCACCATCGGTGCAATCACAGCCTCGGCGCCGAAGTCGAGCGCGCGGCTGGCCATGTCGAAGCGGCCGACCGGGATGCGCACCAAAGCCGGCTTGTTGGCGGCCAGCACCGGCACAAGCCCGCGCAGCACGCTGTCCTCGTGATGGCCACCATGCTGCATGTCGAGCGTAACCGCGTCGAATCCTTGTCTGGCCAGTATCTCGACCGTCAAAGCATCCGGCACGCCTGACCATGCGGTGAACAGTGTCTCGTCGGCCGCAAGGCGTGACTTCAGGGACATTGGCGATTTCCTCTTTGGTTGCAACAATTCAGCCGGAAATGACCGCAAAGGCAAAGAAAAACCGCCCGGTTGGGCCGAGCGGTCGATTGGTCCAGCATTCGATCGGTATCGAGAAGGATCAGGTGTTCTTGATCTGCTCGATCGCCTGCGCCATCAATTCATCCATGGTGCGGCGGATCTGATGGTCCGACTGCTCAATGCCGGCCGCATCGAAATCCTTGCGTATCTTGCGGAAAACGTCGTGATCGCCGGCTTCCTCAATGTCGCTGACGACCACTTCCCTGGCATAAGCGTCGGCATCGGTGCCTGACTTGCCGAGCTTTTCGGCAGCCCACAGGCCGAGCGCTCTGTTGCGGCGTGCCGCGGCCTTGAACCGAAGTTCCTCGTCGAATGCGAATTTGCGCTCAAAGCCCTCTTCGCGGTCTTTCATGCTGCTCATGGCATCCCTCCGTGAAATCCGATTCGTCGTGCCAATATGTGTTGCCGGAGCACAAACCAAAAGGGCGCCGGCCGGTCAATATGCTACATTGGTTGCTGCGCTGCGGCATTTCGGTCCCCGAAAGCGGTTGATTGAAAGGATTTGCCGATTGAGCAAACAGTGCGATTGGGATAGACACCGGCATTGAACCCCACCGTCGCCATCTTATTTTAGGCAGACGGACAGGAACTGGTCGCTTGCCGCCTGCCCGCAAATCCAGAGAAAAATCAGATGAAAAATCGCCGCCGCATTTATGAAGGCAAGGCCAAGATCCTTTATGAGGGACCGGAGCCTGGCACGCTGATCCAGTTCTTCAAGGACGACGCTACCGCTTTCAACAAGAAGAAGCATGAAATCGTCGATGGCAAAGGCGTGCTCAACAACCGCATTTCCGAGCACATCTTCAATCATCTCAACCGGATGGGCATTCCGACCCACTTCATCCGCCGGCTCAACATGCGCGAGCAGCTGATCAAGGAAGTCGAGATCATTCCACTCGAAGTGGTGGTGCGCAACGTCGCCGCCGGCTCGCTGGCCAAGCGTCTCGGCATCGAGGAAGGCACCGTGCTGCCGCGCTCGATCATCGAATTCTATTACAAGGCCGATGCGCTCGACGATCCGATGGTCTCGGAAGAGCACATCACCGCCTTCGGCTGGGCGAGCCCGCAGGAGATCGACGATGTCATGGCGCTGGCCATTCGCGTCAACGACTTCCTTTCCGGACTGTTCATGGGCGTCGGCATCCAGCTCGTCGACTTCAAAATCGAATGCGGCCGCCTGTTCGAAGGCGATATGATGCGCATCGTCGTCGCCGACGAGATTTCGCCGGATTCCTGCCGGCTGTGGGATGTGGCGACGCAGGACAAGCTCGACAAGGATCGCTTCCGCCGCGACATGGGCGGGCTGGTCGAAGCCTATCAGGAAGTTGCCCGCCGCCTCGGCATCATGAACGAGAACGAACCGCCGCGTCCGGCCGGGCCGGTGCTGGTCGCATCGACCGACGGCGTCAAAGGCAAGCCGCACTGACGGCTTGCCCGCTCAACAGGTGAACAGGAGCATGTCCAGCGTGATCAAGGCCCGCATTACCGTAACCCTCAAGAACGGCGTGCTAGACCCACAAGGCAAGGCAATCGAGCATGCGCTGTCCGCAATGGGTTTCGGCGGCGTCGGCCAGGTGCGGCAAGGCAAGGTTTTCGATGTCGAGCTTGCCGAGGGCGACAGGGCCAAGGCCGAGGCCGATCTGAAAGCCATGTGCGACAAGCTTCTGGCGAATACGGTGATTGAGAATTACGCGGTGGAGATCGCCTGAGGTGAAATCAGCCGTCGTCCTGCTCCCCGGCCTCAATCGCGACCGCGACATGATCGCGGCGCTGACCAAGATTTCCGGCACGCCGCCGGTCACCGTCTGGCAGACGGACACCGAAATTCCCGATGTCGACCTGATCGCCATTCCCGGCGGCTTTTCCTTTGGCGATTATCTGCGCTGCGGCGCCATTGCCGCGCGCATGCCGGTAATGCGGGCTGTCGCCGAAAAGGCAGCCAAGGGCGTCACGGTCATCGGCGTCTGCAATGGCTTCCAGATCCTGGTCGAGGCCGGCCTGCTGCCGGGCGCTTTGATGCGCAACGCCTCGCTGAAATTCGTCTGCAGCCAGGTGAAGCTGCAGATCGCCAATGCCAACACGATGTTCACCCGCCGCTACCAGCCGGGCCAGATCATCCGCGCACCGGTAGCGCACCATGACGGCAATTATTTTGCCGACGCCGAAACTTTGGCCCGCCTCGAAGGCGAAGGCCAGGTGGTGTTCCGCTATGCCGAAGGCACCAATCCAAACGGCTCGATCAACGACATTGCCGGCATCGTCAACGGCCGCGGCAACGTGCTCGGCCTGATGCCGCATCCCGAAAACCTGATCGAAGCGGCGCATGGCGGCAGCGACGGCCGGGCGCTGTTCGAAGGCGCCTTGGGCATCGCCGCTTGATGCCTTCAATTTTCCTCCTGGAGCGACGGTCATGAAACTCTATTCGCGGCCGTTGTCGCCCTATTCGTCGATCGTGCGGGCGCTGGCCTACATCAAGAACGTGCCGCTCAAGGTCATTGCACCGCCGCCTGGGTTTCCCATCCCCGAGGCATTTCGTGCCATCTCGCCGCTGAACCGGATTCCGGTGCTGATCACCGGCTCGGGCGAAACGATCGTCGAATCGGTGGTGATTGCCGAATATCTGGAGGAGCGCTTTCCCGAGCCAGCGCTGCTGCCCAAGGATTCGAAGGACCGGGCACTGGTGCGCATGTTCGCTCGCATCACCGACCTTGACGTGCTCGCCCCCACCATGAAGCTGTTTGAGCTCTATTTCGTGCCGCAGCGCAACGAGGCCGAGATCAAGGCACAGTTCGCCCGATTGCATCACGGGCTTGCAGCAATCGAGGCCCGCATGGCGCATGGCCCGTTCGCGCTCGGCGACGACATCTCCTTCGCCGATGCGTGGCTGACGCCGACCCGCTTCGTCTTCAACAATTTTAGGGCGACGATCGGCCGCCCCGACCTGCTTGATGCCTATCCGAAATTCGATGCCTATGAGCAAATCGCCTTGCAGCACCCGGCGCTGTCGCGCGTCTGGGGTGAGATGACGGACGGTCTGAAGATCTTTCTGTCCGAACTCGAGATGGGCGCCGCTTGACCATGCGATCGACACTAGCCCGCCTCGCCCTCGCCGCTTCCGCCGGTCTTGTACTCGCCTCCTGCCAGTCAGGCCCGAAGAGCACGCCAGCGCCGGCGGGCAAGAGCGCGTCACTGCTTGCCATGGAGCAGGTGGCAATAGCTGCCCACAAATGCTGGATCGCCAGCAAGGACCCTGCGTTCAAATCCTATCAGATGGCCAACGAACTGAATTCGTTCAGCGGCACACCGCGCTTCCTGCTGGTGCCGGCCAAACACTATGGCGGAAAGCCGTTGCTGGTCGTGCAGGCGCAAGGCAATTCGAGCCGCGTCGACGTATTCGGCCCATTGATGGCGGAACCGCTCGGCGCCCGCATCGGCTCGGACATTACCCGCTGGCAGACGGGCAATCCGGCCTGTGGCGCTGCTGCCTAGCCCAATGGGTCGCTTGCTGCAGATCACCGGTCTGGTCGTCGGCCTGGCCGGGCTCGTCCTGCAGCTCTGCATCACCGTCCCGGCATCAATGGAAGCCGGCCGCGGCTTTGTCGGCTCGCTGGTCTTCTATTTCAGCTTCTTCACCATCCTGACCAATATCGGCGCGGTGCTCGTCCATGCCTCGTTGCTGTCGTCAACGGGTTATGCCTGGTTTCCGGCTTTTGCCGCCCCACGGATGCGGGCGGGCGTAGCCGTCGCCATAACGCTGGTTCTCATCGTTTATGCAACGGTCTTGGCGCGGCTTTGGCAGCCGCGAGGGCTGTTCCTGCTCTGCGATGTGCTCTTGCACTATGTGACGCCGGTGTTGTTCGTGCTGTGGTGGCTTGTGGCGGGCGCCGACGGCTCGACGCGGTGGCGTGACATCTCCTGGTGGATGATCTATCCGATCGCGTATCTGGCCTATGTACTGGCGCGGGCGCCAATATCGGGCGAAGTGCCCTACCCGTTCCTCAACGTCGCCAAGAACGGCGCGACCAGCGTCGCCGTCTCGGCCGTGGCCATCACGGGGCTTTTTCTCGTGCTATGTATTGTGGCGGTGCTTGTGGACCGCGGCGTCGCGCGGCTCAGGACGGCGAGCGTCCGCTGAAGCGCTCGAACGCATCAGTCCCAGAACAGCCTTAGACCTTCACGATGGGCATCGCAGCGCGAGATACCGATGTCCTTGAGCTGATCGTCGGTCATCTCGAGCAGGACCAGCCGACTGCGCCGGCGCTCCAGCAGACCATCGATCCATCGGACGAATGACGTGACCACTTGCACGATCCGGCGAACATAGGATCTCCGGCCCGACGAGCGGCTTCCGGTCAATTCAACTGCCGCGTAGCGGATTGTCTCTATTGTACCCATTGTCTTTCTGCCAAGATTGCAATTGTGCCTTTCGTGCGGCCCGCTTCATATGTATTGACTCCCATTTCGGTGCAATGTAAAAAATTGTCACCATGACAACTTGGCTTCCGGACCTGACCGCCCGCACCGGCCCGCTCTATCAGCGGCTTGCCGATTCCATCGAGACGGACATCGACCGCGGCCTGATCGGTGCAGGGGCAAAGCTGCCGCCGCAGCGCGATCTGGCATACGACATCGGCACGACCGTCGGCACGGTCGGCAGGGCCTATCAATTGCTGCGCGAGCGGGGACTGGTCAGCGGCGAGGTCGGCCGCGGAACCTATGTTATCGCTCAACAGTCGGAGAGCGCAAAGCCGGATTTCCTGGGGCCGGTCGAACAAGGCACACGCTATATGGATGCGCCCGGCGACAAGCTGCGCTTCGATAGCACGGCCGCACCGGATGTCGGCCAGGGTGCCATCGTCGCCGACGTGTTGACACGCACGGCGCAAGACCATCCGCATGAGATTTCAAGCTATACTCGTGATTTCCCGGACCGCTGGTTGGAAGCGGGGAGGCGCTGGTTGTCGCGCAATTCCTATCGCCCGGCGGCGGATGCAATCGTTCCCACGCTCGGCACCCACGCCGCGGTGATGGCAACCATTGCGGGACTCACCGCCCCCGGCGACTATGTCGTCTTCGAGCACCTCACCTATTCGCAGATCTCCCGCAGTGCCGGCCTGATCGGTCGCCGGACCGCGCTGGTGGCGGCTGACGACGAGGGCATAGATCCCCAGGATTTCGAGCGCGTCTGCGCACAAAAGCATCCGAAGATGATTTTTTTGATGCCGACGGCGAAGAACCCGACGCTGACAACGCTGTCGGCATCGCGCCGCGAAGCAATCGCGCATGTCGCCCGTCAATATAACGTCGTCCTGATCGAGGACGATCTCTATGGTGGACTGACCGATGACCCAACGCCTTTAATGGCCGAATATGCTCCCGAACGGACCATCGTTGCCGGCGGCCTGTCGAAATCGGTCGCGGCGGGTGTTCGCGGCGGTTGGCTCGCTTGCCCGCCGGCCTACCGTCACCGCATCCGGGTCGCCCATAAGATGATGACGGGCGGCCTGCCCTTTCTGCTGGCGGAGGTGGGCAGCCGGCTGGTGCTGTCCGGTCAGGCCGCCGAGATGCGCAAGCGCAGCATTGCCGAGATCGGTGCGCGCATCGCGATCGTGCGCGAGACACTCGACGGCTTCGACTTCAAGGCGCTGGACAATGTGCCGTTCGTCTGGCTCACTTTGCCCGACCCGTGGCTGTCCGGCACCTTCAAACAGGCTTGCCTCGAACATGGCGTGCTCATCGACGACGAGGATGAGTTCAAGGCAGGGCGTTCCGAACAGGCCTTTCATGGCGTGCGGTTTGGCATCTCGCAGCCGCGACAGCGGGACGATATCGCGCACGGCGTCGCGGTAATCCGGCGGCTTCTGGACGAAGGCCGCGCCGGCTACGACAGCTTTTCCTGAACCGGCTTGAAACCGGCGGGTCGAGTGGCGATCTTTCGCTACTTGCGGTCAGCTGTTGCTTTCCATCGTTTTAGTCATCCAACGGGGTGTATCGGCTGCATCGCTTGCGATAAGACGGGACTCGATCCCAAGGACACAATTGCCGATCATGACCATTTCCAATTCCGTGCCGATCACTCCTGAACTCATTGCCGCGCACGGGCTGAAGCCCGACGAGTACCAGCGCATCCTCGACCTAGTCGGGCGCGAACCGAGCTTTACCGAACTTGGTATTTTTTCGGCGATGTGGAACGAGCATTGTTCCTACAAATCCTCGAAGAAGTGGCTGCGCACGCTGCCGACCACCGGGCCGCAAGTCATCCAGGGCCCGGGCGAGAATGCCGGCGTGGTCGACATCGGCGACGGCGACTGCGTCGTCTTCAAGATGGAGAGCCATAACCACCCCTCCTATATCGAGCCTTATCAGGGAGCTGCGACCGGCGTCGGCGGCATCCTGCGCGATGTCTTCACCATGGGCGCGCGGCCGATCGCGGCGATGAACGCGCTGCGCTTCGGCGCGCCGGACCATCCCAAAACCAGGCACCTCGTTGCCGGTGTCGTTTCCGGCGTCGGCGGCTATGGCAATTCCTTCGGCGTGCCGACGGTCGGCGGCGAGGTCAATTTCGACGCCCGCTACAATGGCAACATCCTGGTCAATGCCTTTGCGGCGGGACTTGCCAAGACTGATGCGATCTTCCTGTCGGAAGCCAAGGGTGTTGGCCTGCCGGTGGTCTATCTCGGCGCCAAGACCGGGCGCGACGGTGTCGGCGGCGCCACCATGGCCTCGGCCGAGTTCGACGACAAGATCGACGAGAAGCGGCCCACCGTGCAGGTTGGCGATCCGTTCACCGAAAAATGCCTGCTCGAAGCCTGCCTCGAACTGATGGCGTCCGGCGCCGTTATCGCCATCCAGGACATGGGTGCCGCCGGCCTCACCTGCTCGGCGGTCGAGATGGGCGCCAAGGGCGACCTCGGCATCGAGCTCGATCTCGACAAGGTGCCGGTGCGTGAAGAGCGCATGAGCGCCTATGAGATGATGCTTTCGGAGAGCCAGGAGCGCATGCTGATGGTGCTGCGCCCCGAAAAGGAAAAACAGGCCGAGGCGATTTTCCACAAATGGGGCCTCGACTTTGCCATCGTCGGCAAGACTACCGACGATCTGCGCTTCCGCGTGCTGCACCAGGGCGACGAGGTCGCCAACCTGCCGATCAAGGATCTCGGCGATCAAGCGCCGGAATATGACCGTCCCTGGGTCGAGCCGAAGAAGCCGGCGCCGCTGGCCGGCGATGCACCGCAAGCCGACGTGGCCGAGGCACTGCTCAAGCTGCTGGGCGGACCGGACCTGTCCTCGCGCCGCTGGGTGTGGGAGCAGTACGACACGCTGATCCAGGGCAATTCGTTGCAGCTTCCCGGCGGCGACGCCGGTGTCGTGCGCGTCGACGGCCACCCGACCAAGGCGCTCGCCTTCTCCTCCGACGTGACGCCGCGCTATTGCGAAGCCGACCCTTACGAGGGCGGCAAGCAGGCGGTTGCCGAATGCTGGCGCAATCTTACCGCCACCGGTGCTCTGCCGCTCGCGGCCACCGACAACCTCAATTTCGGCAATCCGGAACGGCCGGAGATCATGGGTCAGTTGGTCGGCGCGGTGAAAGGTATTGGCGATGCCTGCAGGGCGCTCGGCTTCCCGATCGTCTCCGGCAACGTCTCGCTCTACAATGAGACCAACGGCCAAGGCATCCTGCCGACACCGACCATTGGCGGCGTCGGATTGATTGCCGACTGGTCGAAGATGGTACGGATCGGTTTTGCCGCCGAAGGCCAGATGATCGTGCTGGTCGGCGCGCCGAGCATGTGGGGAACGCATCTTGGCCAGTCGGTCTATATGCGCGACATTCATGGCCGCGCCGACGGCCCGCCGCCGCCGGTCGATCTCGGCCACGAGAAGCGGGTCGGCGACCATGTGCGGGCACTGATCGCGTCCGGTGTCGTTACCGCGGCGCATGACGTTTCCGATGGCGGCATCGCGGTGGCGCTGGCCGAGATGGCGATGGCCTCCGGCATCGGCGCGACCATCCCCGGCCTGATCGGCACAGATCCAATCCCGGTCTGGTTCGGCGAGGACCAGGGCCGCTATCTCTTGACGCTGTCGATCGACCCGCAGAGCGAGCAATGGGACGCCATTCGCGAACAGCAAAACAAGCTCGGCGTTTTTGCGCCGTGGATCGGCTCGACCGGCGGCAGCGAACTGAAGCTGGGCGAGGCGCGTGCGATACCGGTCAGCGAATTGACTGCCGCCCACGAATCCTGGTTCCCTCGCTTCATGGCAAATGAGGTCGTGGACCCGTGATGTGATCGAGTGGGCCCCTTTCCCTGTGGTTCATCCGCCATTTCGACCATATCTATGAGATCACGACCTGAACAAGGAATCCTCACATGGCAATGGACGCCCACGACATCGAACGGCTGATCAAGGAAGGCATTCCGGACGCCAAGGTGACGATTCGCGACCTGGCCGGCGACGGCGACCATTATGCGGCTGAGGTTGTGGCCGAAAGCTTTCGCGGGAAAAGCCGCGTCCAGCAGCACCAGATGGTCTATGACGCGCTGAAGGGCAACATGGGCGGCGTGCTGCACGCGCTTGCCCTGCAGACCAGCGTGCCGGACTGAGCTCTCTTGCAGTTACCGGCTCGCAAGCTTCTTACCGGTCACGGCGATGATCGGCCCGGCTGGATAGTTTCCACCCACAATCATCCGCTCGCCGTTCGACAGCGCCGAAACGGCCCCGTCGAAGAAAAGCGCGCTGGGACAATCGAGCGCGTCTCGAAACAGTCGGGCGAAGCTGCCGAGGCTGACCTCAGAGCGCGAGATCGCCAGCACGACAGTGTTTTCGTCACGCACGCCGACGCCATTGCGGATATAGCGCGATGTGCCGTTTTGCTCGAAGCGGGGATGAAGCCGGCCGTCGATCACCAGCATCGGGCCGGATTGCGTGGCAAACATCACGTCCAGTCTGGTCGCAACATAGGCGCTTGTCTCGATGACCGCCGCCTTGCCATCCTTCCGGACCAGGAAGACGCCGTTCGGTTTCAGGAAGAAATTGCCTTCGCTGTCGGCGAGGTTGATCGGCGCCTTCTCCCGGCCGTCCTCGACGAGAAGGCCGACCGGAGTCAGGTCTTGGTGATACATGCCGGCGTTCATGGCGAGCAGCACCGGCCGGCCCTGATCCGCCATCGCCTTGTCGAATTTGTCCAGTGAACCGAAAGCCTTGCCGTCAATGCCTGCGTGGAACACACCGATGTCATAGCGGCGCAGATCGATTTCGCAGACGACATAGGCGACCGCCTCGAAGCTCGCGTCGCGGCACGGCGCCGGTAATCCACCGCCGACGACGAGAGGTGGCTGCCTCGGCGACTTGGCCCACCAGATCAAGGACAGTGCGGCGAACAGAACGGCGAGGACGACCCCGGCGAGATACCGTCTTTTCATCACGCCTCGGGACAAATGGTGGCCAACGGCTTGGCCCAAGATCAGACCTTCCTTTGCGCCATTTGCATGGCAAGGCGGCAAACATCTTGTTTCGCGCAACCCATGGGTTTATTTGAAGGGTAATGTTCGAGCCTGACTCCCACAGGCATGAAAGGGTATTCCATGAGCGGCATCAACGATTACATTGACAATGAGGTGAAGGGCAACGACGTCGTTCTCTTCATGAAGGGCACCCCCGGCTTTCCGCAATGCGGATTTTCCGGCCAGGTCGTGCAGATCCTCGACTATATCGGCGCCGACTATAAGGGCGTCGACGTGCTGACGTCGGCCGAACTGCGGCAAGGCATCAAGGACTACTCCAACTGGCCAACCATCCCGCAGCTCTACGTCAAGGGCGAGTTCGTCGGCGGCTGCGACATCATCCGCGAGATGTTCCAGGCGGGCGAATTGCAGACCTTCCTCGTCGAAAAAGGCGTCAGCGTCAAAGGCGCCGCCTGACTTCTGTTTCTGCGTATGACCTTCCGACTGCGATTTTCGGGGGTCAAGCGATAAGCGCCGGGGCAGCCCCCACCTTGGCAAAAAGTTCTGCCCGACATCGGGGCAATCAACGAATGGATGCGTCGGCCAGCCGGCGCATTTTCGTTGAGGATCGGACTGGCCGTGGATCAGCAAGCACAAGCGCAGCAAAAGGCAAGCACCTTGCCCATTCCGCGCTGGGAATTCATTGCGCTGTGCGCGGCGCTGATGGCGCTCAATTCGCTGGCCATCGACATTATTTTGCCGGCGCTGCAGCAGATCGGCGCTTCGCTTGGCGTCGAAAATGAAAACCACCGGCAATATGTGGTCACCGCCTATATCCTTGGCTTTGGGGGCGGACAGCTGTTCTTCGGGCCGATCTCGGACCGTTTCGGGCGCCGCGCGCCTCTTGTCGCAGGGCTGGTGATCTACGTCGTCGCGGCCGGCGCTGCGGCAATCGCCCCGTCATTCGCCACGCTTCTGCTATGCCGGGCCGTGCAAGGCATCGGCGCGGCGGCGACGCGCGTCATTGCCGTCTCGATCGTGCGCGATACGTTCGACGGAAGGCGCATGGCCGAAGTCATGTCCTTGATCTTCATGGTGTTCATGGCCATTCCGGTGGTCGCGCCCGGTATCGGCCAGTTCATCATGCTGTTTGCGACCTGGCATGTGATCTTCGTCACCATGGCAGCCGGCGCGCTGATCGTGTCCGCCTGGTCGCTGCTGCGCCTGCCCGAGACATTACATCCCGAATATCGCCGGCCGCTGACGCTGTCCTCCATCATCGGCGGCTTCCGCATCGTTCTCACCAACCGCATCGCGCTCTGCTACGCCTTCGCCAGCACCTTCATCTTCGGCGCCATGTTCGGCTTCATCGCCTCGGCCCAGCAGATCTATGTCAGCGTGTTCAATGTCGGTGAGATGTTCCCGGTCATCTTCGCGGGGGTTGCCGGCGTGCTTGCGTTTTCGAACTACCTCAATTCGCGCCTCGTCGGCCGTATCGGCATGCGCCGCCTGTCGCAAAGCGCGCTGCTGCTGTTTCTGGCAATCAGCCTTGCCTGGCTGGTCGTTTCCATCGAAATGAAGATGCCGCTATGGCTCTTCATTGCCTTCTTTGCCTGCGCCATGGTCCCGTTCGGCGCGCTCGGCGCGAACTTCAACGCGCTCGCTATGGAGCCGCTGGGGCACCTGGCCGGCACTGCGTCGTCGATCCTTGGGTTCATGCAGACATTTCTTGGCGGCATTCTCGGCACGCTAATCGGCCAAGCCTTCAACGGCACGGTGACGCCGCTGGCCGCCGGGTTCTGCAGCGTGTCGGTGGCGGCGCTGCTGATGATCCTGCTGGCCGAGCGCGGCAGACTATTCCAGCCGCATAACCCGCCGGTTTAATACACATTGCGCGTGCGCCTATGATGCACCCTCACTGACCGCGGTGAAGCGAGGGAACAGCGTACGTCCTGCGATTGCTCCACCCATACTGTCGGAAACGGGCAGTGGAAGAGCCTTGTCGAGCGCCTCGAGGACGGAAGCCACAAAGGCCCGGTTGAGCGGACCATCGTCCCCTAGATGGGAGAAAGTGGCGCGCGGCTTGCCAATAAGCGTGCCGTTTCGGCGAATTGAGAACTGCAGCGTCAGGGTCATGCCCGCGGTTCCGGGCGGCGGCTTCCAACAGGCGAAGATTGCGGAGAACATCTCGTCTATGGTGTCGACGGAGTCGGGACTGCGACATGCGCGTTCCCCAGCTCTTGCTTCATTGACACCGGCAACCAAGGCAAGGGCAAAGACCGTTGCAACAATTGCGGACCGAGGTTTCATTCGAGATCTCCGGTTTCGCACAAGATTGGACACCTTTGGCAGCGAAGAGCTATTCCGCCCAGAGCTCGCGGCGCAGCTCCCGCCAGCTCTCACGGTCCGGCGCGACCAGCAAGCCACCCCCGACATGCGACGGCAGATAGGCGCTGCCGTCGAAGCGCGCGGCATGGCCGCCGGCCTCCGCATGGATCAGCACGCCGGCCAAGTGGTCCCAAGGCATCAGCTTGTTGTAGACGACGAAATGGCCGTGGCCGCTGGCCAGCAGGCGGTATTCGTGGGCGGCGCAGCGATAATTGAACTGCGATAGCGACTTAGTCTGGTTGCGCGCCAAACGTGAGCGGTCCGGCTCGGGCACATAGTGCCATGAGACCGCACCGGTCATTTCCGACATCGGCGCCGGTTTGGCGACATGGACCTTTTCCAGATTGCCATGGGCATGGCGGATATGGCTGCCGGCGCCACTAACGCCGATCAGCCAATCCTTGCCGACGGGGTCGTGAATGATGCCGGCGACCGTCTTGCCCTTGACCACGACGCCAAGCATGACGCCGAACAGCGGCACGCCGGAGGCGAAGTTGAAAGTGCCGTCGACCGGGTCGATGACGAAGGCGAGTTCGGCATCGCCGAGACCGTCGAGCAGCGTCGGGTCGTCGGAGCAGGCCTCCTCGCCGACGATCATTGCGTGGGGATAACGCTGGCGCAGGCTGGCGGTGATGAGCCGTTCGGCATTGACGTCGGCCTCGGTGACGAGATCGGCGGCCGAGGTCTTGCGACGGACGTCGCCCTCGCTCAAACGGCGAAAGCGCGGCATGATCTCGGCGACGGCGGCTTCCGACAGAAGGTCGGCAAGCCAGTCGATCGCGCTATCTTCAAATGTCATCGGGACGCCTAGTGGTGAGGGTTTCGTTGAGGGCGGCGAAATCGAACAGTTTCCTGTCGAGCAGATGCGAACGCCGCACATTGGTCATGGCGCGGATCATCGTGTCCTTGCGGCCGGGCATGCGCTTCTCGATGTCGTCGAGCATCGCCTTCATGGCGTTGCGCTGCAGACCTTCCTGGCTACCGCACAGATCGCACGGAATGATCGGGAATTTCATGGCGCCGGCGAATTTCTCGAGATCGGCTTCCGCACAATAGGCGAGCGGCCGCAGCACCATGACATCGCCTTCGTCATTGAGCAGCTTCGGCGGCATGGCGGCCAGGCGCCCGCCATGGAACAGGTTCATGAAGAAGGTTTCCAGTATGTCCTCGCGGTGGTGGCCGAGCACCAGCGCCGAGCAGCCCTCCTCGCGGGCAATGCGATAGAGATGGCCGCGCCGCAGCCGCGAGCACAGCGAGCAATAAGTGCTGCCCTCGGCCAGCTTGTCGGTGACCACCGAATAGGTGTCCTGATATTCGATGCGATGCGGAATGGCATAGCTGTCGAGATAATCGGGCAATATGTGCTTGGGAAAGTTCGGCTGGCCCTGGTCGAGATTGCAGGCCAACAGCTCGACCGGCAGCAGCCCGCGCCATTTGAGATCAAGCAGCACGGCAAGCAAGCCGTAGGAATCCTTGCCGCCCGACAGAGCGATCAGCCAACGGTCGCCGGGTCTCACCATGGCGAAATCGTCGATCGCCTGGCGGGCAAGCCGCAACAGCCGCTTGCGCAGCTTGTTGAACTCGACGGAGGACGGCACATCGGCAAACAGCGGATGAAAGCCGCCTTCGGCCTCGGCGATCGGGTCAAGCGTTTTGGCGTCTGGCTGCATGTTCACGGCGCGTCGGCCCTAAAGTCCTGTTGCCGCCCGCAGTAGCGCATCGGATCGAAAATCGAAATCGATTTCCGACTCACGTCCCTGAAAAGGACGAAGAAAGAAAAGGCCGCCTGGAGGGGCGGCCTTCGGTTTTGTCGTGACGAACGCGCCGATCAGCGCGAATAGAATTCGACGACCAGATTCGGTTCCATCTGCACGGCAAACGGAACGTCCGCCAAGCCGGGGATGCGCGTGAAAGTCGCGGTCATCTTGTTGTGGTCGGCCTCGATGTAATCGGGCACGTCGCGCTCGGCCAGGCCCACCGATTCCAGCACGATGACCAGCTGCTTCGACTTCTCGCGCACTTCGATGACATCGCCCGGCTTGCAACGGTACGAGCCGATGTTGACGCGCTTGCCATTGACGTTGATGTGGCCGTGATTGACGAACTGGCGCGCCGCAAAGATGGTCGGCACGAATTTGGAGCGGTAGACGACGGCGTCGAGGCGCGATTCGAGCAAGCCGATCAGGTTCTCCGAGGTGTCGCCCTTGCGGCGGTCCGCCTCTTCATAGACCTTGCGGAACTGCTTCTCCGAAACGTCGCCATAGTGGCCCTTCAGCTTCTGCTTGGCGCGCAGCTGCAGGCCGAAATCGGAAAGCTTGCCCTTGCGGCGCTGGCCATGCTGGCCGGGGCCGTATTCACGCTTGTTGACCGGGGACTTCGGGCGGCCCCAGATGTTTTCGCCAAGACGGCGGTCGATCTTGTACTTCGCGGATTCGCGCTTGCTCATCGCATTCCCTTTCAAAACAACACACCCGGAACCTTATGGTCCGGGTGAAGGAAACGCGCCCTCCTCTGGCCTCCGTTTTCGAGACCTGACAGGGTTTTCCACGCAACGCGACGGAAAACCCACGGGACACGTCATTTCAAACAAGACATAGGGAAAGTAAAACCGGCTGCCCAAACGTCTTGCACACATAAAGAAAACCACCGGGCATTGCGGCCCGGTGTTGGTGGGCTGGTTAAACGGAGATTTAACCGCTGTCAAGCTTCTGGCTGGCGCGAGTCGCCGAACCGGATAGTGTTACGGTTGTAGAACGTGCCGGATGTGGCGGGAGGTTGCGCCAGCGGCATCAGGAAGGGACTGAAGTCAGAGGAGCAGGAATTCGCATGAAGAAGTTCTTCCTTACGTTGGTAGGAGCCGCGGTGATGGCCGGCACGATGGCGGTCGCGCCCGAGCCAGCGCAGGCCCGGCATTGGCATGGGCACAGGCATCACCAGGTCTGCCGCATCGTGGTCAAGAAAAAGGTGGTGTGGCGTCACGGTCATCGCAAGGTCATCCGCTACAAAGTGCGGCGCTGCGGGTGGGGCTGGAACTGGTAATTTTCGCCCTCGCCCGTTGAGACTTCATGGCCCGCGGCTCAGCCGCGGGCCTTTTATTGACCGGCATCCGCCGCCAGAATGGTCAGTCGATCAGTGTTTCGACTTCTTTTCCGGCAGGCCTTTGCGCTTGGTCTCGGCGAATTCCTCGAGCTGTTTTTCGCTCATGGATTTATACATTCCCTTCGACGCACCTTTGAGCGCGCCCTTCTTGGTCTCGCCGCGCTTGGCTGACAATGCCGCGCCGGCCGCTTTCTGCTGGGCTTTTGAGGTGGCTGGCATGATGGTTTCTCCCGTTTCCGATGAGAGGAAAACGCATTGTCTGGTGTGATGTTCCCAAAGCGAAAATTGCTTGCGGTCAGGATATCGCCAGGCCAAATCCCTGCATCAGCCGGCGCGTCGGAAAATCGGCGCTGTTCGAGGTGAAGAACGCAAGGTCGGCCCCTTCCGGCAGTGCCTCTCTGCGATAAGCGGCCTCGGTATCGGCAAGCAGCGACAGCGCGCGGCGTGCGATCGCCTCGGCCGGGTCGAGCCAGTCGACCGGCCAAGGTGCTGTCTTGCGCATGCGGTTGGCCAAAAAAGGATAATGGGTGCAGGCAAGCACGACGATGTCGGTGCGCAGCCCGTCATGCTCAACGAAGCACGGCGCGATCTCGGCGCGCACGGCGTCCTCGTCGACAAAACCATCGCGCATATAGGCTTCGGCCAATCCAGCCAGCCTGTCGCTGCCGACCAGGCGGACGTGGCATTTCTGCGCCCACTTGCTGATCAGGTCGCGCGTGTACTGGCGCTTGACGGTGCCGGGCGTCGCCAGCACCGAAACCAGGCCTGAGCGCGTGCGTTCCGCCGCCGGCTTGATGGCCGGCACGGTGCCGACGAAAGGGTGGCCGGGAAACCGCTCGCGCAACGCATCGATGACCAGTGTCGAGGCGGTGTTGCAGGCGATGACCGAAATGGCCGGCGAAAACCGTTCGAGCAGCCTAGCGAACAACTCCAGAATATGTGTTCTCAGCGCCGTTTCCTCCCAGGCGCCGAAGGGGAACGCCGCGTCGTCGGCGACATAGATGAAGCGGCGGTCAGGCATCAGGACGCGCGCCTCACGCAGCACGGTGAGGCCGCCAATGCCGGAATCGAACATCAGGATCGGACGGGCGCTCGACGGATCGGTCATGGTCATTGAGTCACTAAGGGCTGGGAATCACTAAGGGCTGGGGAATTACAAAACGAGATCACGAGAGAAGGCCGGCCTATGCATTTTGCTTCGGCCAATGATGCTTTGTCCCGGCCGCTTCTATGTGGAACCATCATGGCCTTGATGCGGCGAGACGGGTCACACAAGGCCCCGCTTGCCGAAGCCGCCGGCCCGCGGCCGGCCGATTGCCGGAGATGCAGGTTGAGATGCGCGATGGTTCGACGGCACCGGTGCGGCGCGCATGGCGTAGGGCGGAGCCTGGGCCGTCACGCCGGCGGCTGACGCTGAATGGAGCGCCGCGGTGCCGCGTAGCGGCCCGGGCGGGTCGAAATCGTCGAAACTCAGGGATGACGCTATATCGGAAGAGCGACCGCCCGCCGGCCTGGCCGCCAAGATGACGGCCCACAGCCCGACAAGAGCTAATCCCAGCAGGTTAAGACCGGAATGCGAATCTTCGCCGTCGAATTTTACGACAAGAACAGTGCCGGCCTGCAGGATCGCGAACAGCGTCGAGAACACGATATACGACCAAAGGATCCAACCGGACCCTTGCGCGTCGCGGCTTCGACGCCAGGCGAAATTCGCGCGGAACAGAACGATCACCAGCGAGGCGACGAGAACGGCCGCGGCCAGCCCTTCCCTGGAAGGACCTGGTTTCGAATTGGCCAAGCCCTCGATGCCGATGGTCAGCACGACACACAGCACAAAGGTCGCGATTTCCGCAACCAGCAGAGTCACGGAATAGAAGAAAAAGCGAAGACGACCGATATTTGAGCTAAACATTCGAGATCCATCGTTTCGAAAACCATGGATCAAACCAAATAAAATTCGGTTACTGGTAAGACAGCTGCATTTGCGCGCCTAGTCTTTGTCTTTCGCCCTCGCAGCGCGTGCCGCGGCCGCCGGGAGCCGCCTTGGATCGTCGCCGGGCGATCCGTCGCCGCGCGGCATGGCCGGCGAGAACCTGTCCAGCGATGATATTATTCCGCGCAGCACCTTGAGCTCCGGCTCGGCAAAGCCGGGGCGGGTCAGCACTGCGCGCAAATTGTCGACCATCTTCGGCTTCTTCGCTGCCGGGCGGAAATAGCCGCGCGCCTCCAGTGCACCTTCCAGATACGCAAACAGGCCGTGCAATTCTTCCTTGGCAGCCGGCGGCATTTCAGGGCCGGAAAAGTTGGTCATGGTCTCGTTTTCCAGGCCGGACTTCATCCATTCATAGGACATCAGCAGGGCCGCCTGGGCGATGTTGAGCGAGGAGAAGGCTGGATCGACGGGGAAGGTGACGATCTCGTCGGCAAGGCCGACCTCGTCATTATAGAGGCCGAAGCGCTCGCGGCCGAACAGGATGCCGGTGCGCTGGCCGGCCCGCTGCCGCGCCCGCAGCGCCCTGCCCGCCTCGACCGGACCGCGCACCGGCTTGAAATTGTCGCGCGCGCGCGCCGTGGTGGCGAAGACGAAGTTCAAATCGCCGACCGCCGAGGCCAGGTCGTCGAACACCGTGACGGCATCGATGAGGTGGTCGGCGCGACTTGCGGCGGCACGCGCCTTGTCGCTCGGCCAGCCGTCGCGCGGATTGACGAGCCGCAGCTCGGCAAGCCCGAAATTGGCCATGGCGCGCGCAACCAAGCCGATATTCTCGCCGAGCTGCGGCTCGACCAGGATGATCGCCGGTCCGGACGCAGGCGTTCCGGAGGCAAGAGGGGTGTCGGGATCCTGGGTAGCGGCCATGGTTGTCAGTGAACTGCTGTTTGCGGCATTTCGCAGTCCCCTGCCACATTTGGCGGCGAAAATGAAGCTTTGGCAAAGAATGCCGGCACTACGGCGCGGTTCGCCGTTTGCGCGGCCAAAAAGCCTTTGATATACGGGCCGCATCCCAGGGCCGGCAGCCGTGCGGGCAAGGCCGTTCCGTTCCCCAAAAGCGAGGCATTCTTTTCATGGCGAAGATCAAGGTGGCGAACCCGGTCGTCGAACTCGACGGCGACGAGATGACCCGCATCATCTGGCAGTTCATCAAGGACAAGCTGATCCACCCTTATCTCGACCTCAAGCTCGAATATTACGACCTCGGCATCGAGCACCGCGACGCCACCAACGACCAGGTGACCATCGATTCGGCCAACGCCATCAAGAAATACGGCGTCGGCGTGAAATGCGCGACGATCACGCCCGACGAGCAGCGCGTCGAGGAATTCAAGCTGAAGAAGATGTGGAAGTCGCCGAACGGCACCATCCGCAACATCCTCGGCGGCACCATCTTCCGCGAGCCGATCATCATGAAGAACGTGCCGCGGCTGGTGCCCGGCTGGACCAAGCCGATCATCGTCGGCCGCCACGCCTTTGGCGACCAGTACCGCGCCACCGACTTCCGCTTTCCCGGCAAGGGCAAGCTGACGATCAAATTCGTCGGCGAGGACGGCCAGGTGATCGAGCACGATGTGTTCGACGCACCCGGCCCCGGCGTCGCCATGGCCATGTACAATCTCGACGAATCTATCCGCGAATTCGCCCGCGCCTCGCTGAACTATGGCCTGCTGCGTAATTACCCCGTCTACCTCTCGACCAAGAACACAATCCTCAAGGCTTATGACGGCCGCTTCAAGGACATCTTCCAGGAGGTCTACGAGGCGGAGTTCGAAGCCGAATTCAAGGCGAAGAAGCTCTGGTACGAGCACCGGCTGATCGACGACATGGTGGCCTCCAGCCTGAAATGGTCGGGCGGCTATGTCTGGGCCTGCAAGAACTATGACGGCGACGTTCAGTCCGACACGGTGGCGCAAGGCTTCGGCTCGCTCGGCCTGATGACCTCGGTGCTGATGACGCCGGACGGCAAGACCGTCGAGGCGGAAGCCGCGCACGGCACCGTTACCCGCCACTATCGCCAGCACCAGAAGGGCGAGGAGACCTCGACCAATTCGATCGCCTCGATCTTCGCCTGGACGCGCGGCCTCACGCACCGCGCCAAGCTCGACGACAATGCCGAACTGAAGCGCTTTGCCGAGACCCTGGAAAAGGTCTGCATCCAGACGGTCGAGTCCGGCTTCATGACAAAGGATCTGTCGCTGCTGATCGGCCCCGACCAGCCATGGCTTTCGACCACCGGCTTCCTCGACAAGATCGACGAGAATTTGCAGAAGGCGATGGCCTGAGCCCGCGACATGGGCAAGCCCGTCGTCTACGGCGCGGACTACAGCGTCTATGTGCGCATCGTGCGGCTGGTGCTCGAGGAAAAGGGCGTCGGCTACGAGCTGGTGCCCGTCGACGTCTTTGCCGCGGACGGCATTCCCGGCTGGTACTTCGAGCACCAGCCGTTTGGCCGCATCCCGGCCTTCGAACATGACGGCTTTTGCCTCTACGAGACCGGCGCGATTGCGCGTTATGTCGACGAAGCCTTTGACGGCCCGGCGCTGCAGCCGGTCGGAGCCCGGCCTCGAGCACGCATGAACCAGATCACCGGCCTGCTCGACGCCTACGCCTACAGGGCCATGGTCTGGGATGTCGCGGTCGAGCGGCTGGAGAAAACGCCACCCGACGAAGCCGTGATCGCCAACGGGTTGCGGCAGGCGAGAACGGCATTGCAGGCGCTGTCGTCGCTGAAAGCCGGAGGGCCTTGGCTGTTGGGGACGGACCTGACGCTGGCCGACCTGCACGCTGCGCCAATCATCAGCTATTTCGTCAAGGTCGCCGAGGGGCAAGCCCTGCTGGCCGAGTCTGCCGAGCTTCGGGATTGGTGGACCCGCATTGCTGCGCGTGCGAGCGTTGCCGGCAGGCTGACTTAACTCTCGGGCGCATTCATGACTGAACTCTCCCACCAGGACGTACTGACGGTGGCCAGAATAGTCAGAGTCAACCACGCCGGCGAATACGGCGCGATCAGAATCTACTCTGCACAGATTCTTGTCGCGAAGCGTTTCTGGCCGGACTGCGTGCCGTCTTTGTCGCAGATGCTTGGGCACGAGCGCAGCCATTGCGCGGCTTTCCATGCAGCCATGCCGCTGCGACATTCCCGACCGTGCCGCGTGATGCAATTCTGGAGTTGGGGCGGCTGGCTGCTAGGCTTCCTCACTGCCCTGCTCGGCCCGCAAGGCGTCTGGGCCTGCACCGCAGCGGTCGAAGCGGCGGTGCACCGACATCTCGATGATCAGCTGTTCTTTCTAACCGGACGCGATCACGAGTTGCACGGCATCATCCTGTCCATCCGCGAAGAAGAGCTTGCCCATCTCCGTCACGCCGAAGAGCAGTTGAGGTCGCCTGGACCGTTGCTGAACTGCCTGCGCGCAGCGATCTCCGTTACCACCGACTGCCTGATTTGGCTGTCGACCTGGGGCGACTCGACGCGAATGACGCGTGCCCTGAAGGCATCAAGGCATCCCTGATGAGCGCTATGCCGTTCCAGCGGCGCTTCTTCCAGGCCACTGGCCTGCGCCATCTGGCCGCCGCCACGGCCCAAGCGCCATACCGTGATCTTGGCTGAGGCGAAGCAGCCACCGAATTGGCGAGCCGCTCAATCGGGAAGGTAGATTTCCGCCTTCATGAAGGTCTTCGCACGGCCTGTGATCAGCACGCGATCTCCGGCCAGTTCGCATAGCAAATGCCCGCCGCGCTGCGAGCATTGGAATGCCGATACATGCGTCTTGCCGAGCTTTTCAGCCCAGTACGGCACCAATGTCGCATGAATGGAGCCAGTCACCGGGTCCTCGGGAATGCCAGCTCCGGGTACGAAATAACGCGAGACGAAATCATGGGCTTGCCCAGGCGCGGTAATGACCAGGCCGAGAGGATGAAAACGTCCGATCCTGAGCAGATCGGGAACGAAAGATCGCACGGTTGTCTCGTCGGCAAGCTCGACAAACAGGTTCTCGAAATTGCGGAAGCTCGCAACCGGCCGCTGAGGCAATATCGCTTGCAGCGCCGAGGTCAGTTCGTCCTCGACGGGCCGCGGCGGAAAACACGGCAGATCGAGCTGATAGGCGCCTTCCCGCCGGGAAACCCGCAGCTCGCCCACCCGGGTGGCGAAGGCCATTTCGCCCTGACCATCGTATTCCGTAGTCAGCACATGGGCGGCCGCAAGTGTAGCATGGCCACAGAAGTCGACTTCATGAACCGGCGTGAACCAGCGCAAATCCCAACCCTCGCCACTCGGCCGCGCAAACGCGGTTTCAGCAAGATTGTTCTCGTTTGCGATGGCCTGCATCACGTCGTCCGATAGCCAGTCCTCCAAAATGAGAACGGCAGCGGGGTTGCCTTGGAAAGCCCGTTCGGCAAAAGCGTCGACTTGATACATGGTCAACGTTGCCACATCATCCCCGCTGCCACTTCGGCCTGGCCTTACTGGTGCAGATTCACGCAGCTTCCAGCGCCGCCTTCACCGCAGCGATCGCGTCTTCGGCCTTCGAGGCGTCCGGGCCGCCGGCCTGGGCCATATCGGGTCGCCCGCCGCCGCCCTGCCCGCCCAATGCCGCGGACGCGACGCGCACCAGATCGATGGCGCTGAAGCGGCCGGTCAGATCATCGGTAACGGCGACGACGACGCTCGCCTTGTTGTCCTCGCCGGCGCCGACAAAGACGACCACGCCGGAGCCGAGGGACTTCTTGCCGGCATCGGCCAGTGGTTTCAGATCCTTTGGCGAGACGCCCGATACCGCCTTGCCGAGAAAACCGACACCGGCAATGGTTTCGTTTTCCGCAGGCACACCAGCTGGCGAGCGATCGCCCAGCGCCAGCTTCTTGCGCGCCTCTGTCAGCTCCTTTTCGAGCTTCTTGCGCTCGTCGAGCAGCGCCTCGACGCGGGCCGGCACATCGGCCGCCGAAATCCTCAGCGCGGCGGCGGCCGCCTTCAGCCGTTTGTCCTGTTCGTCGAGATGCTTTCTGGCGGCCTCGCCGGTCAACGCCTCGATGCGGCGCACGCCGGCAGCGACCGCGCTGTCGGACACGATGCGCACCAGGCCGATATCGCCGGTCGCCCTGACATGCGTGCCGCCGCATAGCTCGACCGAATAAGGCCGGTTGGCCTTGGCGCCATGCAAGCCCGTGCCCATCGAAACGACGCGCACTTCATCGCCATACTTCTCGCCAAACAGCGCCATGGCGCCCTCGGCGATGGCGTCGTCGACAGACATCAGTCGTGTGATCACCGGGCCGTTCTGAACGACGATCTCGTTGGCCATGCGCTCGACCTCTTCGATCTCGTCCGGCGAGATCGGCTTGTTGTGCGAAATGTCGAAGCGCAGACGCTCGGGCGCGACCAGCGAGCCCTTCTGCGCCACATGGGTACCCAGCACCTCGCGCAGCGCCTCATGGATCAGATGTGTGGCGGAATGGTTCGCGCGCAGCCTGGAGCGCCGCGCGTGGTCCACCTTCAGCTCGACGGTCGCGCCAGTCTTGACAGTGCCATTGGCCACCCTGCCGAGATGGACGAAAAGCCCATCGGCCTTCTTCTGGGTATCGGATATCTCGATCGAGAACCCGTCGCCCGAAATGACGCCGGCATCGCCCATCTGGCCACCGGACTCGCCATAGAACGGCGTCTGGTTGACAACCACGGCAACGGCGTCGCCTTTGCCGGCACTGTCGACGGTCTTGCCGTCCTTGACCAGCGCCTCGATAAGGCCTTCCGCCTGCTCGGTCTCATAACCCAGGAATTCGGTGGCGCCGGTCTCCTCACGCACCGCGAACCATACCGTCTCGGTTGCGGCCTCGCCGGAACCAGCCCAGCTTTTGCGTGCCTCCGCCTTCTGCCGCTCCATTGCCTCGGTGAAGCCGGCAAGGTTGACCGAGATGTTGCGCCGGCGCAGCGCGTCCTGCGTCAGATCGAGCGGAAAGCCATAGGTATCGTAGAGCTTGAACGCTGTCTCGCCATCCAGCATGTCGCCGGAGGCCAGCTTTTCCGTCGCCTCCGAAAGCAAGCCCAAGCCGCGCACCAGCGTCTTGCGGAAACGAGTTTCCTCAAGCTTCAGCGTCTCGGTGATCATCTGTTCGCCGCGCACCAGTTCCGGGTAGGCTTGCCCCATCTCGCGGACCAGCGCCGGCACCAGGCGCCACATCAGCGGATCGCGGGCGCCGAGCAACTGCGCGTGGCGCATGGCGCGGCGCATGATGCGACGAAGCACGTAGCCGCGTCCTTCGTTGGACGGCAGCACGCCGTCGGCGACCAGGAAGCAGGACGAACGCAAATGGTCGGCGATGACCCGGAACGATGCGACGGTGTCCGCATCCGGACCTTTGCCGAGCGCCGACGATGCAGCGTCGATCAGGTGGCGGAACAGGTCGGTTTCGAAGACGCTTTCAACCCCTTGCAGGATGGAGGCCATGCGCTCGAGGCCCATGCCCGTGTCGATCGACGGACGCGGCAGGTCGACGCGCTCTTCCTTCGTCACCTGTTCATACTGCATGAACACCAGGTTCCAGAATTCGAGGAACCGGTCGCCATCCTCCTCGGGGCTGCCGGGGGGACCGCCCCAGATATGCTCGCCACGGTCGATGAATATCTCCGAACACGGCCCGCAAGGCCCGGTGTCACCCATTGCCCAGAAGTTGTCCGAAGTCGCGATGCGGATGATGCGATCGTCCGAAAGGCCGGCGATCTTCTTCCAGTACGAGGCCGCCTCGTCGTCGGTGTGGTAGACGGTGACCAGCAGCTTGTCCTTCTTCAGCCCGAACTCCCTGGTGATCAGGTTCCAGGCAAGCTCTATGGCGCGCTCCTTGAAATAGTCGCCGAAGGAGAAATTGCCGAGCATCTCGAAGAAGGTCAGGTGGCGCGCAGTGTAGCCGACATTGTCGAGGTCGTTGTGCTTGCCGCCGGCGCGAACACTCTTCTGGGCAGTCGTGGCGCGCGAATAGGGCCGCTTCTCCAGACCGGTGAAAACGTTCTTGAACTGCACCATGCCGGCATTGGTGAACATAAGCGTCGGGTCGTTGCGCGGCACCAGCGGGCTTGACGCGACGACCTCGTGACCTTCCTTGCGAAAATAGTCGAGAAATGCCGACCGGATCTCGTTGACGCCACTCATGAATACTGCCTTTTCGAGAGAACCGCCGGCTGCCGGCGGAAAATAGACATGGCCTTTTAGCGGTCGCACCGCAGCCTGTCCAGAAACACCAAACGGGCTCAAATCCCCGCTTTCACCAGCGCTTTGAAATGGCTTCTGCCCCGCCGTCAAACGCAAACCGCCGGCACGGGGCCGGCGGTTCGAAACGCATCGATTACGCAAACTCAAAATCAAAACATCAAATCGAAACCCGGCTGAGGCTCCGCGAGGCGTCGCCTGCCCTACATCACCCCAGCGTCGTCCTCGAAACCGTCGTCGCTGCTTTCGGAGCCGCCGTTTTCAAGGAATTTCTCGGCGATCAGCCCGGCATTCTGTCGCAGCGCCAGCTCGATCTCGCGCGCCGTGTCGGGATTATCGCGCAGGAACAGTTTTGCGTTTTCGCGGCCCTGGCCAAGACGCTGCGAATTGTAGGAGAACCAGGCGCCCGACTTTTCGACCACGCCGGCCTTGACGCCGAGATCGACCAGCTCGCCGGTCTTGGAGACGCCCTCGCCATACATGATGTCGAACTCGACCACCTTGAAGGGCGGCGCCAGCTTGTTCTTGACCACCTTGACGCGGGTCTGGTTGCCGACGACCTCGTCGCGATCCTTGACCGAGCCGATGCGGCGGATGTCGAGGCGGACCGAAGCATAGAATTTCAGCGCATTGCCGCCGGTCGTCGTCTCGGGCGACCCGAACATGACGCCGATCTTCATGCGGATCTGGTTGATGAAGATGACCATGGTGTTGGAGCGCGAGATCGAGGCGGTGAGCTTGCGCAGTGCCTGGCTCATCAGGCGCGCCTGCAGGCCGGGCAGCGAATCGCCCATCTCGCCTTCGATTTCCGCCCGCGGCGTCAGCGCCGCCACCGAATCGACCACCAGCACGTCGATGGCGCCGGAGCGCACCAGCGTGTCGCAGATCTCCAGCGCCTGCTCGCCGGTATCGGGCTGCGAGATCAATAGGTTTTCGAGATCGACGCCGAGCTTGCGGGCATAGACCGGGTCGAGCGCGTGCTCGGCATCGACGAAGGCGCAGATGCCGCCCTTCTTCTGGGCTTCGGCCACCGTGTGCAGCGCCAGCGTCGTCTTGCCCGAGCTTTCCGGCCCGTAGATCTCGACGATGCGGCCGCGCGGCAGGCCACCGACGCCAAGCGCGATGTCCAGCCCAAGCGAGCCGGTCGGCACTGTTTCGATCTCGACGACCTGCTCGTTTGCGCCGAGCCGCATGATCGAGCCTTTGCCGAAGGCACGCTCGATTTGCGACAGCGCCGCATCCAGAGCCTTTGATTTGTCCACCGCTTTGTCCTCTACAAGCCGCAAAGAATTCTGAGCCATGATACATCACCCCGTGGTCGTCAATGGAGGCCGGACAATCCCGCAATCCTTAAAAGAATGTACCTCGTTTGTTCTCATTTGTCAATGAGCGGCAAGGATTTGAAAAATAACGGATATCCATATTTGTTCTATTTTTGTTTCGTAAATTTGCTTCCCAATGCCTCCCGCCTCGCATGCGGCGCCGCTGCCGTCACCAACCGAATCGCACCCGCGATTGCAGGGTTCCGCCCAGCGACCTAGTCTCCTCCCGCGCAACAGCAAAGGGCATTTTGCCGGCATGATGAACTCCCCGACGATCCTGGCCGTGGGCGGCGCCTATATCGAGCGGCGCGGCCGGGTTGCCGGCGCCTTCGTGCCAGCCGCCTTGAACCCCGGCACGATGCGCGAGCATGTTGGCGGCGCCGTCTTCAACGCCTTGCGCTGGGCGGTGCGACGCGGCGCCTCGGCCTCGCTGCTTTCGGTGCGCGGCGGCGATGCCCTTGGCGACACGGTCTTGCGCGCCGTCACCGAGGCCGGCATTGCCGACCTGTCGGCGGTGTTCCTCGACCGGGCAACGCCAAGCCATACGATGCTGATCGATAGCGATGGCGGACTGATCGCCGGCCTTGCCGACATGGTGCTCTACGAGCTGGCGCTTCCCAAGCAAATTCGCCGCGCCAAGGTGCGCGAAGCTATCGGTTCGGCCGATGCGATCCTGTGCGACGCCAACCTGCCGTCGACCGCGCTGGAGCGGATGGCGGCACTCGCCGCCGGCAAGGCGGTGTTTGCGCTTGCCGTCTCGCCCAACAGAGCGGCGCGGCTGACGCCGGTGCTCGGACTTCTAGCGCTGGCCTTCATGAACCGGCACGAGGCCGGCGTGATCGCCGGCGTTGACATCGATGCTGACGATCAAGGCGTCATCGACGGCCTGAGACGCGCCGGCCTGAAAAGCGGCGTGGTCACCGACGGCGACGGTCCGGTGCTCGGTTTCGACCAAACCGGCGCGTTCTCGATCTCGCCACGGCCGCTACAAAAACGGACCGACGTTGCCGGCGCCGGCGACGCATTGGCAGGCGCCACGATCGCTGCCCTGCTGCGCGGCCTGACGCTGCGCGCGGCACTGCGCGAAGGCATTGCCGCCGCGGCGCTCGCCGTCGAGCGCGCCGCCTTCACCAGCGCCAGCTTTGCCGAGGCGCTGGCGCTCGTGCCCGAGGCGCGGGAACTGGCGTGAAATGCGGCCCGGAATTGCCGAAGCATGACGCAGCCTATTTGCCGGCGCGCCGTCCTGCCTCGTAGGCACGCCGCGCCCAGATCGCCATCTCGTCTGGATCGTCGAAAGCGCTGTCGGGAACGCTCCAATAGGGCATAGACACGAGCTTGCCGTGGCGCGAGTCGGTGTAGGTCCATTGCCGGCACCCGGCCGCTTCGAAATCCGGCGCGCTTTCGGCGTCCGCCTTCAGCATCAGTTCGCCACGGACGACGATGGCGACGATGACGCCGTCGAAATAGATGCCCTTGCCGCCGAACATCCTGCGGATGCTGACCGGGCCGAGGCCTTCGAAAAGCTCTTCTATGCGCTCGTTGTCCATGCGGCGATCATGTCACCCGGATTTCCCCTTGTCATCGACGTAACCGGCACCATCCTGACAAGTTCAGAATCAAATTTCGTCGGAGTTTTTCATGCCGCTTCTGCTCAAAGGATCTTGCCGGTGCAATGCCGTGCGTTTCGAGGTGGAAAGCCACACGCCCGTGCCGTTCATGCTGTGCTATTGCTCGATCTGCCGCAAGCAGCAGGGCGGCGGCGGTTTCGCCATCAATCTCGGCGCCGATTACGAGACGCTGAAAATCCATGGCAAGCGCCATCTCGGTGTCTATCGCGCCGAGATCGAGGACGACGAGCACCCGCACCGCGAAACCTCGACGGGCGAGCGGAACTTCTGCACGAAATGCGGGACGGCGCTCTGGCTCTACGACCCAACCTGGCCGGAGCTGGTGCATCCCTTCGCCTCGGCGATCGACACAGACCTGCCAAAGCCGCCGGAGAAGGTGCATCTTATGCTGAAATACAAGGCGAACTGGGTCGAGCCGGAGATCGGCAAAAGGGACAAGGTCTTCGACGTCTACCCGGAAGAATCAATTGCCGACTGGCACAAACGAACAGGAATGTGGGTGGATTAGGTCCCTTCTCCCCGTGAACGGAGGAGAAGGAAAGATCAGGCGGAAGCGCGCGCTTCAGCCAAGGCCTTCAAATCGGCCGGCTTCAGTTCGACCGATTCGCCGCAGCCGCAGGCCGAGCTCTGGTTCGGGTTGCGGAAGGTGAAGCCGGTGCGCAGCGTCGTCTGCTCGAAATCCATCTCGGTGCCGAACAGGAAAAGCGCTGCCTCCGGCGCGACATAGACGTGGGCGCCGTCGCGCTCGATGTGGTCGTCCTTGGTGTTGGGTTCGGTCACCAGATCGACGGTATATTCCATGCCGGCGCAGCCACCCTTCTTGATGCCCAGGCGGATGCCATGCGCGTTCTCGCGGGTCGCGACGATCTCGCGGACCCGGTCGGCGGCCTTTTCGGTCATGGTGATGACGGCGAAGCGTCCCATATCGTTCTCCACTTTCACGCGGGTTCAAGGCCTGCGGATCATTCTTACCTAAGATGGTGAAGTTTTCTGCTTACTGCAACCAATTTGGATGTAATTTCAGTTGGCGACAATCGAAGTATGGCGAGAGGCTAAATGCTTGACACCAATCAAACAGTTGAATTTCGGTCATCTCCTGCTCGGCTCGGCCTGCTGGCTGTTATATCGGTAGCGATGACAACTTTAGGCATTGCGCTTGGATGGCGCCTAGTGCCGAATATCGCTCCAGGTAGCTTCAAGCAATTTCTCGGTTGGATAACGGCTATATTGTTCACCGGCACTTTTGTGATCGCTGTGGTGCGTCTTTTCGATTTGAAACGGCCGACGCTAGTTTTGTCGCCTAAGGGCTTTTGGGACGTCCGCCTGTCAGCAGAGTTCATTCCATGGAGTGTCGTGAAGCACATTTCTGAGCGGAGTTACCGGCGACAAAAGTTCCTTTTGGTAGAAGTCCTAGAGAGCGTCTGGCAGAGCCCATCTTTGACCAAAATGGCGCGCTGGAGTCGGGGACCCAATAGAGCGATGGGTTTAGACGCGATGTGTATTGGCACGGGAGACCACGACGTCAAGTTTGACGAGCTGTTCTCAGCGATCACGGCTTATGCCAAAGCATACGGTGCAAGGTCGACTGATCTCAATACCAGCCCACCGCCACCTGTGCCTCTTCCGACATGCGGTCGGGCGACCAGGGCGGGTCGAAGGTCATGTTGACCTCGACACCGGAAACGCCTTCGACGGCGCCGACGGCATTTTCCACCCAACCCGGCATTTCGCCGGCCACCGGGCAGCCGGGTGCGGTCAGCGTCATGTCGATCTTGACCGAGCGGTCGTCCTCGATGTCGATCTTGTAGACAAGGCCAAGTTCGTAGATGTCGGCCGGGATTTCGGGGTCATAGACCGTCTTCAGCGCCGAGACGATGTCGTCGGTCAGCCGCGCCAGTTCGTCGGCAGGAATCGTTGACCCGGAAACCGCCGCATTGGTGGTCATATCCAGTGCCGTGCTTTCGGCGGTGTGGCTGGCATCATCCATGATCGTCACCCGAAGAACTTTCGCGCCTTTTCCAGCGCATCGGCCAAAGCGTCGACTTCGGCCCTGGTATTATACATGCCGAACGATGCCCTGCATGTGGATGTTACGCCGAAGCGTTTCAACAGCGGTTGGGCGCAATGCGTGCCGGCGCGGACCGCCACGCCCTGCCGGTCGATAACCATCGACACGTCATGGGCGTGAATGCCCTGCAGCTCGAACGAGATGATGGCGCCCTTGCCGGGCGCATCGCCGAAGATGCGCAGCGAGTTGATGGCGCGCAGCCGCTGATGCGCATAGTCCTTCAAATCGGCCTCGTGCGCTGCGATGCGCTCACGGCCGATCTTTTCCATGTATTCCAGCGCAGCACCAAGCCCGATCGCCTGCACGATCGGCGGCGTGCCGGCCTCGAAACGGTGCGGCGGGTCGTTGTAGGTGACGATGTCTTGCGTCACCTCCTCGATCATCTCGCCGCCGCCCATGAACGGGCGCATGCGCTCCAGAATATCCTTCTTGCCGTAGAGCACGCCGATGCCCGACGGGCCATAAACCTTGTGGCCGGTGAAGACGAAAAAGTCGCAGTCGAGGTCCTGCACGTCGATCGGCATGTGCACGGCGCTTTGGCTGCCGTCGACCAGCACCGGAATGCCGCGGGCATGGGCGATGCGCACGATCTCCTTGATCGGCGTCACCGTGCCCAGCGCGTTCGACATATGTGTGATAGCAACCAGTTTTGTGCGGTCGGTCAGCCGCTTCTCGAATTCCTCGATGTGGAAGACGCCGAGATCGTCGACCGGCACCCAGACCAGTTTCGCGCCCTGCCGTTCGCGGATGAAATGCCACGGCACGATGTTGGAATGGTGCTCCATGATCGAGAGCACGATCTCGTCGCCTTCGCCGATATTGGGCATGCCGAAACCATAGGCAACCGTGTTGATCGCCGCCGTGGTGTTCGAGGTGAAGACGATGTTGTCGGTGCTCGGTGCGTTGAGGAAACGGCGCACCGTCTCGCGCGCCTTCTCATAGGCGTCGGTCGCAGCATTGGACAGGAAATGCAGGCCGCGGTGGACGTTGGCATATTCCTGGGAATAGGCGTGCTGGATAGCGTCGAGCACGGCCTGCGGCTTCTGCGCCGAGGCGCCATTGTCGAGATAGACCAGAGGTTTGCCGTAAACTTGCCGCGACAGGATCGGGAAGTCGCGGCGGATCGCCTCGACGTCGTAGGGGATGTTTTCGACTTTCTGGTCCATCACAAGCTCTCTCGAGGCATCGCCTCATTCCGTCCAGCACCCCTCATCCGACCGAGCTTCGCTCGGCCACCTTCTCCCACAAGGGGAGAAGGAAGAGCGCCTCTCCTTCTCCCCTTGTGGGAGAAGGTGGCGCCGAAGGCGACGGATGAGGGGTGTTGGCACCAACCCCTCAGTCACCTCTACCCGTGCGTCAAAAACCAATCGTCGAGCCGACGTTCCAGCGCCTCGACGATGGCCTCGTCGTCCAGTTCCTCGATCACTTCGGCGACGAAGGCCTTGACCAGCAAGCCGCGCGCGGTCTTCTCGTCGACGCCGCGCGCCATCAGGTAAAACAGATGGCTGTGGTCGATCTCGGTGACGGTCGCGCCATGGCCGCAGACGACGTCGTCGGCGAAGATTTCGAGTTCCGGCTTGGTCGAGAACTCGCCGTCGTCCGACAGAAGCAGCGTGTTGCAGGCCATCTTGGCGTTGGTCTTCTGCGCATATTGGTGGACGTTGATGCGGCCCTGGAAGACGCCGCGCGCCTTGCCGGTCACCACATTGCGGATGACTTCGGTCGATGCGGTATGCGGCACGGCGTGGTCGAGCACCATGGTGACGTCGGTATGGGTGTCGCCGGCGAGCAGATTGATGCCGCGCAGCGTGAATTCGGCGCCCTCGCCGGTCGTCTTCACAACGACCTCTTGGCGCACCAGTCTGCCGCCGGCATTCATGACGAACAGCGTCAGCTTCGAATTCTTGCCGAGATGCGCCTTGAACTGGGCGAGATGCGTCGCCGTATCCGGCTGCTCCTGCACGACAAGCCATGTCACTTCGGCGCCCTCGCCAAGCACAAGCTGGCTGACCGAACTGACCAGCGCCGCCCCCTCGCCCGCCTGGCGTTCGACGATGACAGCGTTGGCGCCGGCACCGACACGGACGGCCAGGCGTACATGCGTCTGTCCACCGGCCTGCAGATTCTGCAGCTCAAGCGGCTTTTCCAGTTGGGCGCCGTCGGCGATGTCGACGAAATAGCCGTCGGCGACAAAGGCGGTGTTGAGCGCGCCGATGGCGTCGTCGCTGCCATAAGAATCAAGCCCAGATGCTGCGCTGCCGTCGGTCAGCTTCTCCGACAGGCGCTGCACGGCAACGCCTTCGATATCGGGCAGTTTCATATTCGAAACGCCGTTCAGCACCGGCAAAACGCTGGAGCCCTCGACGATCGGCGCAACGGCTTTCGCGACCGCTGCCGGATCGAAGTCCGGCACCGAGATCAGCAGCCGGCGCAGGTCCGTATAGTGCCAGGATTCGACGCGCCGCGTCGGCAGGCCGCTCTTGATCGCCTCGATGGCGTCGTCGCGCTTCAGCATCACCGCGCCGTCGCCGGGCAGCAGCGACAGCCGCTCGCCAAAGGCGTCGATCAGCGCCGTTTCGGCCGGTGTCCGCTGGGGTGTCGTGTGCATATTCATCAGTATCGCCTTGTTTGGCTTGCCTTCCGGGCCTGCTGGCATCTCACGCGGCTTGCCCGATCACGCCGGCATAGCCATTGGCCTCGAGATCGAGCGCAAGCGACTTGTCGCCCGACTTGATCACCTGGCCCCTGTAGAGCACGTGCACCGTATCGGGCACGATGTATTGGAGCAGGCGCTGGTAGTGGGTGATGACGACGATGGCGCGGTCCGGCGAGCGCAGCGTGTTGACGCCGTCCGCGACGATCTTCAGCGCGTCGATATCGAGGCCGGAATCGGTCTCGTCGAGGACGCAAAGCTTCGGCTCGAGAAGCTTCATCTGCAAGATCTCGGCGCGCTTCTTCTCGCCGCCGGAAAAGCCGACATTGAGCGGCCGCTTCAGCATCGCCATGTCCATGTTGAGCGAGGCCGCCGCGTCCTTCACGCGCTTGAGGAATTCCGGGATTTTTAGCGGCTCCTGGCCGCGCGCCTTGCGCTGCTCGTTCATCGCCACTTTCAGGAATTCCATCGTCGCCACGCCCGGTATCTCCATCGGATACTGGAAGGCGAGAAAGATGCCGGCGGTAGCGCGCTCGGCCGGATCCATTTCAAGGATCGACTGGCCGTTGTAGAGGATGTCGCCCTCGGTGACCTCATAGTCCTCGCGGCCGGCGAGGATATAGGACAGCGTCGATTTCCCCGAGCCGTTCGGCCCCATGATGGCGGCGACCTCACCGGCCTTCACCGAAAGATTCAGGCCGCGGATGATCTCGGTGCCGTCATCGACGATACGGGCATGGAGGTTTCTGATTTCAAGCATTATTTTCCACTTTCTTGTTCGCGGTGCCCGGCCTGCGACGGAACTTTTCTAAAAGCTCGAAAAGCGCGTACAAACTTGCTGGTGACCAACATCCAGCCAAAAAACCCAGCCGCGCTTAAGCCTGCAATCGAACCACCAATAGTTTTTGTCGAACTCAAGCCAAACACTGCGCCTATCAACGCCATCACAGCACCACCAACAGCCAATGTCAGCAAGAGCATCAGAACGGCAAATATCAAGCCTTCCACCCGCTTGAACAAATCCATGATCGCCGTTCCAGTTAACTCACCCAACACTCCCCTCAAGACTAATCCCGATCAGCTTCTGCGCTTCGACCGCGAATTCCATCGGCAGTTGCTGGATGACGTCCTTGACGAAGCCGTTGACGATCAGCGCAATCGCCTCTTCTTCCGGGATGCCGCGCTGCATGACGTAGAACTTCTGGTCCTCTGAAATCTTCGAAGTGGTCGCCTCGTGCTCGAACTGCGCGGTCGAATTCTTGGCTTCCATGTAGGGCACGGTGTGTGCGCCGCACTGATCGCCGATCAGCAGGGAATCGCAATTGGTGAAGTTGCGGGCGTTGGTCGCCTTGCGGTGCGCCGAGACCTGGCCGCGATAGGTGTTCTGCGAGAAGCCGGCGGCAATGCCCTTGGAGATGATGCGGCTCGACGTGTTCTTGCCGAGATGGATCATCTTGGTGCCGCTGTCGACCTGCTGATAGCCGTTGGAGACGGCGATCGAATAGAACTCGCCACTAGAATCGTCGCCGCGCAGGATGCAGCTCGGATATTTCCAGGTGATGGCCGAACCGGTCTCGACCTGTGTCCACGAAATCTTCGAGCGATGGCCGCGGCAGTCGCCGCGCTTGGTGACGAAATTATAGATGCCGCCCTTGCCTTCGGCGTCGCCGGGATACCAGTTCTGCACCGTCGAATATTTGATTTCGGCGTCATCGAGCGCGATCAGCTCGACCACCGCGGCATGAAGCTGGTTCTCGTCGCGTTGCGGCGCCGTGCAGCCTTCGAGGTAAGAGACGTAAGCCCCCTCCTCAGCGATGATCAGCGTGCGCTCGAACTGGCCGGTATTCTTCTCGTTCATGCGGAAATAAGTCGACAGTTCCATCGGGCAGCGCACGCCCCTGGGCACGAAGACGAAGGAGCCGTCGGTGAACACGGCCGAATTCAGCGTCGCGTAGAAATTGTCGGAGGTCGGCACGACCGAGCCGAGATACTTCTTCACCAGCTCCGGATGCTCGCGGATGGCTTCCGAGATCGAGCAGAAGATGACGCCGGCCTGCGCCAGCTCCTTCTTGAAAGTGGTGACGACGGAGACGGAATCGAACACCGCATCGACGGCGACGCGGCCCGACTTGTAGACGTTGTCGCTGGCTTCCTCGAGCTCCGACGCATCGGTCTTCTGCACGCCGGCGAGGATTTCCTGTTCCCTGAGCGGAATGCCGAGCTTCTCGTAGACCTTCAGCAGTTCGGGATCGACCTCGCTGAGCGAAGTCGGGCCGGGCGTGCTCTTGGGCGCCGCGTAATAATAAATGTCCTGGAAATCGATTTTGGGATAGTGGACGCGCGCCCATTTCGGCTCGTCCAGCGTCAGCCAGCGGCGATAGGCTTCCAGGCGCCATTCCAGCATCCAGGACGGCTCGTCCTTCTTGGCCGAAATGAAGCGGATAATGTCTTCACTCAGGCCCTTGGGGGCCTTGTCCATCGCGATTTCGGTCTGGAATCCGTATTTATACTGGTCGACATCGATCTTTCGAACTCGATCGATCGTCTCCTGCACAGCAGGCATCAGCGTTCTCCATCCACGCCGGGGTCAAGGCCCGGCAGTTTTCAAACTATGGCACCGCGAACGAGCACCCTTGAGCACCCGCGGCGGCGTAAGTTTCATATAGTGCGTTCATGCCGGAAATTCACCCGGCCAAATTCGAACGCACGGCTCTACCAGGCCACAAGGCCCAAATATTCCTTCGCCGCGCTCAGGCGGCCTTTTCCCTGTTCACCTTTTCCCTACCGGCTTGCCGTGCAACGATCGTCGCCAGCGCCGCGCGAAACAGCTCGATATCCTTGGCGCTGGTCGCGTGGCCGATGGACACACGCAACGCGCCAACGCTATCGCCGTAACCCATGGCTTTCAGCACGTGACTCGGCCCGACTTTGCCCGACGAACAGGCCGATCCGGCCGACAGCGCCACACCGGCAAGGTCGAAGGCGATCTGCGCCGTCTCGGCCTTGATGCCGGGAATAGCGAAGAATGTGGTATTGGCAAGCCTTGCAGCGCCGGTCCCGAAGATTTCGGCGTCCGGAACAAGCGTTTTAACGATCGCCTCGATTTCGTCGCGACGCTGCCGCACCGCTTCGATCGTTTGCAAGCCGGCAGACGCTTCGCTAGCGGCCGCACCAAACCCGGCAATCGCCGCCAGGTTTTCGGTGCCGCCCCGATGGCCCTTTTCCTGGCCGCCGCCGCTGACCAGCGGTTTTGGCATCATCAGGTCCGACGCCGCGACAATGGCGCCGACGCCCTTGGGGCCGCCGATCTTGTGCGACGAGAGAATAAAATAGTCTGCGTAAGCCTCTGATATATCGAGCGGAATGCGGCCGGCTGCCTGCACGGCATCGACGACCAGGATGCCACCCGCCGCCTTGACGATTTCGGCGATGCGGCCGACCGGCTGGATTACGCCGGTTTCATTGTTGGCAGCGTGGATGGCCACCAGCGGTAAGCCTTCGGCCTTGTCATGCTGGGCGAGAGCCTCGGCCAAAACGTCGAGCCTGACGACGCCGTCGGCGTCGACGCCGATCCGTATCACCTGCGCCGCTGGGAAACGCCCGCCGTTCAGCAGGCAAGGATGATCGGCCTCGGACACATAGAGCCGGCTCATACGGACAGCACCGCGCCCCATCTGCCAGTCCGGCGTCAGCAGCGTCGAGGCCGCTTCCGTCGCGCCGGAGGTGAATACGACATGCTCGGCCCTGGCGTTGGCCAGTCGCGCCACATTGCGCCTGGCATCCTCGATCAGCCGCCGCGCAGCGCGGCCCTCGGCATGGACGGAGGACGGGTTGGCGGCGACGTCGAGCGCGGCGACCACCGCCGCGCGCGCGGCGGCAAGCAGCGGCGCGCTGGCATTGTAGTCGAGATAGGCGCGTGCTCCGGCCATTTCCGTCCAACTGGTCCCTTCAAAAGCCGTTCCGCGAAGATAGCGCGTTATTTCCTTGAAATTGCAAGGCAAGACGTCCTATTTACGCGGCTTGCGGCGCGGGTGGCCGAGCCACAGTTTTGGCCGCCCAGTTTTGAACAATTCTAAACTAGCTTCTAGAAAGACGCTCGCCCTGCGTCAAGGCCTAGGGAAAACTGGGGCCAGAGGAAAAGTTGTTCCGGGCGCCGCGCAATTTATGCCAAGTGGAGTATTTCATGCCTGAGGTCATTTTCACCGGTCCGGCCGGCCGTCTGGAGGGTCGCTATCAGCCCTCGAAGGAAAAGAGCGCGCCGATTGCCATCGTCCTGCACCCGCACCCCCAGTTCGGCGGCACGATGAACAACAAGATCGTCTACGACCTCTTCTACATGTTCCAGAAGCGCAATTTCACCACGCTGCGCTTCAATTTCCGCGGCATCGGCCGCAGCCAGGGAGAGTTCGACCACGGCACCGGCGAGTTGTCCGACGCCGCGGCGGCGCTCGACTGGGTGCAGTCGCTGCACCCCGATTCGAAGAGTTGCTGGGTTGCCGGCTATTCGTTCGGCTCGTGGATCGGCATGCAGCTTCTCATGCGCCGGCCGGAGATCGAGGGCTTTATCTCGGTCGCGCCCCAGCCCAATACCTATGATTTCTCGTTCCTGGCGCCATGCCCGTCGTCCGGCCTGATCATCCACGGCGACGCCGACAAGGTCGCGCCGCCCAAGGACGTGCAGGGCCTGGTCGACAAGCTGCACACGCAAAAAGGCATTACCATCACTCAGAAGACCTTGCCCGGCGCCAACCATTTCTTTGCCAACCATGCGGAGCTTCTGATCGAGGAATGCGCGGACTACCTCGACCGCCGGCTGGCCGGGGAACTGTCCGACCCACGGCCGAAGCGGCTGAGATAATCGGCGATGTACCAACCGCCTCACTTCCAGGAAACACGGCCGGACGTCCTGCACGGGCTGATCCGGGCGCATCCGCTTGGCCTGCTGGTGTCGAACGGCACCGAGGGGCCGATCGCCAACGCAATTCCCTTTCTTCTAGACGCGCCCTCCCTGCTCAACGCGGATGTGCCGCCGAACGGCAGGCTGCGCGCCCATCTGGCCAAGGCCAATCCGCAATGGCGGCTTTTGGCCGACAGTCCCCTGGTGCCGGTGCTGGTCGTCTTCCAGGGCGCCGATGCCTATGTGACGCCGTCCTGGTACGAGACCAAGCGTGAAACCGGCAAGGTGGTGCCGACCTGGAACTACGCCATCGTCCAGGTGCGCGGCATCGTCACGGTGATCGAAGACCAGGATTGGCTGGCCGAGCAGATTTCCGATCTGACGATGTCGCAGGAGGGCAGCCGCCCGGCGCCGTGGGCGGTGACCGACGCGCCGGCACCCTTCATCCAGTCACAGATCAAGGGCATCGTCGGCCTGGAAATCGAAATCACCGAAATCAGCGGCAAGTGGAAAGTCAGCCAGAACCGCCCGGCCGGCGACCGCGTCGGTGTCGCCGAGGGGCTCGAGAGCGAGACCGCCAACTCGGCCGACATGGTCCAGTTGGTAAGGTCCTACGGCGGGCTGGACGGCAAGTAGTCTTGCTTGCTTGCTCGACCGGTTCAGGCCGGTGGCGGGCTCAATCGACCTTGGTCATCGCCGCCTTGCGCTCGTTGGCGATCAGCCAGAGATTGCGGATATAGATCAACAGGCCCATGGCCTGGCCGGCGATGAACACCGGATCCTGACGCTGGATGGCGTAGATCAGCAGCAGGCCGCCGCCGAACAGCGAAAAGAACCAGAAGGCAATCGGCACGACGCTGCGCTTGGCTTTTTCCGACGCCACCCACTGCACCAGAAAGCGCATGGTGAAGAAGAACTGGGCGACGAAGCCGAGCAGCACCCAGGCATCGAATTGCTTGACGAAAACATCGTGAAGCCAGGTCGCCAATTCCTGAAGCACGTTACCCATGCCTGATTTCCTCTACTTTGGGCATTCTGCGGCGCCTGCGGCGCAGCCACCAGACGCCGGCAAGATCGAGCACGCCCTGAAGGCCGCGATCGAAGATGCCGTAATTCGATTTGCCGTGACGGCGGGAGCGGTCGACGACATCGCAATGGACGACGCGGTAGCCCTCCTGGATGACCAGCGCTGGAACAAAGCGATGGGTGCCGTCGAAGAAGGGCAATTTCCGCAAAATGTCGGTGTGAATCGCCTTGAGGCCGCAGCCGGTATCCCGCGTCTCGTCGTGCAGGATGGCTTTTCTCAGCCCGTTGGCGAAACGCGACGCCAGTTGCTTGATCTTGCTGTCGCGGCGCTTCAGACGCTGTCCCTGCGCGGCCCCGACTTCGGGACCAGCCTGCCGCAGCGCGTCGATCAACACTGGGATATAACCGGGGTCGTTCTGACCGTCGCCGTCAATGGTGGCGACTATATCGCCCCGCGCCGCCCAGGCGCCTGAGCGCACCGAGAGCGACTGTCCGGCGGATTTTTCATGCCTGAGATGGCGCAGCGGAAACCGGCGAAGCGCTGCCTCTGCTGCAAGCACCGAAGGCGTATCGTCTGTCGAGCCATCGTCGACGACGATGACCTCGAAGTCCCGCCCGGCCATGGCAGTGCCGATCTCGTCGAGCAGAAGCGGCAGGTTCGCCGCCTCGTTCCGGCAAGGAATGACGATGGATATCTCCGGCATCTCGACTCTGTCACAGGATATGGCATTCGATCGATGCCGCGCGGTCCAGAGGAAGAGCCCCGCTGGCGCGGCGCCTCATTACGCCAGCCGAAACAATGACGCAAGCAGGCCGCACGCTATCCGCGCGGACACAAAACCGGATTCCACTTTTGCTGATCGCGCAAAACCATCCGAAGCGTGATCGGACGCAAAACCGGATTCCACTTTTGCTGATCGCGCTTGAGTGCTAAACGCCCGCCTTCATGCACAGCCGGGCCGCGTTCGGCCGGAAGCTTTTCGGGAAAGAAAATGTCCGCCTTCAAATCCGATTTCCTGCGCACCATGAGCGAGCGCGGTTTCATCCACCAGACCTCGGACGATGCCGGCCTCGACCAGCTTTTCGCCACGGAAACGGTGAGCGCCTATATCGGCTTCGACGCCACCGCGAGGAGCCTGCATGCCGGGTCGCTGATCCAGATCATGATGCTTTACTGGCTGCAGCAGACCGGCCACCGGCCGATCGCGCTGATGGGCGGCGGCACCTCGATGATTGGCGATCCGTCGTTCAAGGACGAGGCCCGCAAGCTTTTGACGCCGCAGGATATCGAGAACAATCTCGCCGGCATCCGCCGCAACTTCATGCCCTACCTCAAATTCGGCAGCGGCCCGAACGGCGCCGTCATGATCAACAATGCCGACTGGCTGATGGATATCAACTACGTCAATTTTCTGCGCGATGTCGGCCGGCATTTTTCGGTCAACCGCATGCTGGCCTTCGATTCGGTCAAGCTCCGGCTGGATCGCGAGCAGTCGCTGTCGTTCCTCGAATTCAACTACATGATCCTGCAGGCCTACGACTTCGTCGAGCTCTACAAGCGCCTCGGTTGCCGGCTGCAGATGGGCGGCTCCGACCAGTGGGGCAACATCGTCAACGGTATCGATCTCGGCCATCGCATGGAAGGCGCGCAGCTTTATGCGCTGACGACGCCGCTGCTCACCACCTCGTCCGGCGCCAAGATGGGCAAGTCGGCCTCGGGCGCGGTCTGGCTCGATGCGGAGATGTTGAGCCCGTACGACTTCTGGCAATATTGGCGCAACACCGAGGATGCCGATGTCGGCCGTTTCCTCAAGCTCTATACGACCTTGCCGCTCGCCGAGGTCGCGCGCCTCGAACGGCTCGGCGGCTCGGAGATCAACGAAGCCAAGAAGATCCTCGCCACCGAAATCACCGCCATGCTGCATGGCCGCGGGGCGGCAGAGGAGGCCAGCGAAACGGCGCGCAAGACGTTCGAAGAAGGGGCGCTCGCCGAAACACTGCCAACAGTCGAGGTGGGCAGGGCCGATCTTGAAGCCGGCGTCGGCATATTGTCGCTGTTCGTCACCGCCGGGCTGGCTGCGTCCAACGGCGAGGCACGGCGGCATATCCAGGGCGGCGCCATGCGCCTTAACGATCAGCCCGTGTCAGACGATCGCAGGATGGTGACGCTGCAGGATCTGGGGCCGGAAAACGTCGCAAAGCTGTCGCTCGGCAAGAAGAAGCACGTTCTGGTGCGGCCGGTCTGACCAGGGCCCGCCCTTCCTGTTAGATCTTTTCCGAAACCGGTTTCATCTTGCGGCGCTGGACCTTAGGTTCGGAATCACGGCCGAGGTTAATCGGCTAGCTCCCGAGAATGGCCGAGATGCCATTCGTCTCATCGATCGGAAGGAGCAGGTAGCGCAAATTGCGGACGTTCTGCGGCGCTTCGATGAACGTCTTGTTCGGGGCCGGAAGCGGACCGCCTGCTCGTAGAAGCGAGATCTATACAAGCTGACATTAAGTTCCGCGCGAGCAGCCTCCTGATCTGATCCAAAACGGTCCTTGCCGAGACTGATCCATTGCCTGAAAGCGGACGTAGGTAGAATCGGTGCGCCTGCCCCGGCTTAGGCGACGTTGCGGACGTCCGTTCTCCAAAGTTGTTACGCCGGGTGGACGGGGATGCACGTGCAAGCTGGGGTCAGAACGGGTTATCAACGCGCTTGTCCGCAGCAAGCGCTTCATAATCATGCAATCGCCTCTGTTGTGCGTGACAGGAGGTCTTCCGCCAGCCGTGACGCGGCCTCTCGCGCATCCTGGCGAGCCGCATGATCAATATCGGGTCCAAAGAGGGTCTTCTGGATGATTAGACTGCGGACATCTTCGATACCGATGAAGCGCAACCACGCTTGTACATAAGGTTTTTGAAAATCGAAGCGCTGCGCCGGAGTGATAGATTGCGCTGCATAGTCGAGACCTCGCGCGTAGACTACCACTGCGATCTTATCCCGGAGCAGTCCTCCGAACCCGTGTTCAGGATCGAACGAGAAAAGGATGTCCTTCTGCGATACCAGGTCGATGAAGTGCTTGAGCTTGTAGGGAATGCTGAAATTCCACAGAGGCGTCGACAGCAGGACAATATCCGCCCAGTGCAGTTGTTGCGCCAACTCTTGCAATGTGGCCCATGCCTGCTGTTGAGAAGGGGTAAGCGGCGCGCCGCTGAGCCCCGCATATTTGGCCAACATCGCGTCCACACCGAATTCTGGGAGGTCGACATCCCATAGGTCGAGCGTTGAAATCTCCAAGTCGGGTCGTCGAGCACGATAGCTTTGAACAAAGGCGTCGGCGACCTCACGCGAGGCGGAACGCTCTTTGCGGGGCGAGGAAACGATATGCAGTAGCTTGGTCATGGATCACCCTTGCTCATTGTGACGAACCACATTGCGTCATATTTCAATTCGATATAGAAATTGAGATTATCGACGATATTAATCATGGATCAGAATATATGTTGGAATTGGTCCTGCTCAGGACGTTCGTCGCCGTGTTCGACGAAGGCGGCTTCAGTCGGGCAGGAGCGCGACTAAACCTTACGCAGTCGGCCGTCAGTGGGCACCTGCGCCGTCTCGAGGAGCAGGTCGGAAAGCCCTTACTCAACAGGACGACGCGCTCGCTGGAGATGACACCCGATGGCGAGCGCCTGCTCGCCTATGCCCGGGCGATGCTCGCCCTTAACCGGGATGCTTTGGCCGATCTGGCGCAGGCACCCTTTCACGGCAGGGTTCGCGTCGGCCTCTCGGAAGACTTCGCACAGGTCCCCATCCTTCGCGCCTTGCAGGCATTCGGCGCTGATCGCCCCGGATTGCAGGTCGAGGTGCAAGTCGGGATTCCGAGTGCGCTCCTCTCGAAGATGAAGGAGGGCAACATCGAACTGGTGCTCGGATCACAATGTGAGGGTGAGGAGATGGGGCGCCTCCTGTGGCGCGAGCCTCTTGTCTGGGCATGGGGGGATCGTACCGGCGTGAATCTTCCGGACCCGCTGCCGTTGGCGGTGTTGCCGGAACCTTGCCCCTACAGGGAAGTTGCTCTTGAACGGCTTGCCAAGGCCGGGATCAGCCAGCGCACGGTGATGATCTGCGCAAGCAACTCCAGCCTGAGGGCGGCTGCCATCTCAGGCTTTGCTGTAGCGCCGATGATCGCCAGTCAGCTGAGAAACGGCCTTGTCAGGGTACCCGAAAGCTACGGTCTGCCAGAGTTACCAGAAGCGGAGTTCAGGCTATTTGCCGCATCGAACGGCGATACCTCCGTCCTCGAAGAACTGGCGGAGGCCATCATGAATGCCGTTCCTCGAAGGCACGCTGGCGAGGACTGATCCTGAACTCGCACCGACGTCTGCTTTATGGCTAGTTCCGAATGTCCAGAAATGGCGCAACCGCGCGACCTCCATCATGGTCACAACAATGTCTGCTGTCAGGCAATGGTAACGGTCACCTCAATGGCCGAGATTGCGGCGGGAAGCGGCCATTTAAACCCGGGCTGACGTCAGTCGCCTTTGGATCATGGGCGTGAATTCGCGGGCGGACGAGCGGCCGCTTGAGATCAAAACTCGGTCGCTCGAGGTAATTGGGTTTTGACCTCACCGATACTCGAAGATCGACCTGAAGATCCCGGGCGCTATCACCGATAGCGGATTGACCTCCAGGTTGGGCTTGTTGGCGTTGCCCTTGAGCCTGTAGGTGACGCCGATCAGGCCGCGGTCGCGGCCGTTGCCGAGCAGCGCGCCTATCACCGGCAGTTCGCCGAAGATGCGGTTTACGCCGTAGGCCGGCATGAACGTGCCGGTCATGTCCATGTTGTTGTTCTGGTCGTAGAGCGTGCCCTGGAAGGTGGTGCCGATGCGCGGGCCGCGCAGCACGCCGTTGCGCAGCTTCAGATAGCCACTGCCCTTGTCGATCTCGCTGAAGCCGCGCTCGAATTTCACCCTCGACGTGTCGAGATTGCCCTTGACCGCCTCGTTGAGGCTGCGGCTGTCGCCGGCCGGCGTCGTCGACACGATCGAGGCGAGCTTCGGCTCGTTGACGACAACGAAATTCCTGGCGTCGACCTGGCCCTTCATCGGCCCGTCGCCGGCCCCGGTGAGCGCCAACGTGATCGAGCCGCCTTCCATATGCTCGTAGATGTTGAGGAAGCGCAGTATGGCGCCGGCGTCGGCCGACTTCATGTTGAGCGTTCGCAGGCCGCCGCCGGTCGTGTTGCTGACGGTGATCGCGGCTCCCGAACTTGCGGTGGCGCTCACCTTGAGCCCGTTCACTCTGGAGCCGGCGGCGCTGTAGTCGAGCTTCAGATTCGACAGCACCTCGTCGTGGAAGCCGGTCAGGGAGCTGACGTCGGCGCTGACCGAGATCGCATCGACGCCGGTGGTCTTCGTCGCGGTATCGACATCGGACGTGAATTGCTTGATCAGCGAGCGTGCGTCCAACGCGCTGCCGCTGACCTCGACCGCATAGGCCTTGCCCGACCGCTTCACCGAGACGGCGACGTCGTCGCCCCTGTTCAACGTGACCTTGCTGAACCGGGCCGAGGACAAGGCGCCGTTAATCAGCACGGCGCTGCCGTCGATGGAGAAGGTCTTGCCGTCGAGTTCGAAATTGGACAGCGTCGTGGTGTCGCCGGTCTTCGCCATGGCGAAGACGACCTTGGCGGGAATGCCGGGGCCCTTGCTCCAGCCGGCCCAGGGAATGTCCAGCCTGGCATTGGTCAGGTCGGCCGACACGTTCTGGTAGCCGGCGCCGCTCTTGTCGATTGCCACCTTGATGGTTCCGGAAAGCAGTGTCGACAGGCCAGGCATGGCGCTGGCGCGCGTCTTGTCGTCGAGCACCAGCGCTACTTTACGACTGCGCGGCGGACCGCCATCCCTCAGCGGCTCAATCAGGTCGAGCTCGGCCGGAATCCCGTTGAGCAGTGCCTTGGCCGAGATCACCGCCCGGTCGGGCGCGACCGTGATCGAGCCGTCGGCATGGCTGACCGTCTGGCCCTCGAACGGCTTGGCAAGCGACAGGTCCTTGTAGTCGAGCGCCACCAGCCAATCGAGTTTGGACGAGTCGACACCGGACTGCAGCGGAATATCAGCCTTGACGTGGCCGGTCACCGTGCCGGACAGGTCGTCCGGCAGCAGGCCGACATGGCGCATAGCGTTGATCGGATCAAACGATGCCAGTTCGGCGATTGCCGGCGCCTCGCCGGCGACATCGATGTCGAGCGCGCCGATCACCGGCGGATGGTTCGCCGCCTTGACGGTAAGCGTGCCGTTGCTTGCCGCCACGGTGCGGCCGCTCGGCATATAGACGCTACCCGACGACAGCGCGACGTCGACGTCGTTGCCGTGGAAGCCGACGACGCCGACGGCATCGCGGATCGGCGGAATGCGGCCGGCCGTGTCGAAGCGCGATCCTTCGACCTGGAAGCGGCCGAACACTTCATCGGCGGAAAGCGGCACGCCGTTGCCGAGCCGTCCGGGCACGACCTGGAATTGCAGGCTGCCATTGGCGACGCGGCCGCCGAACAGGTTCTTAAGCACCCACAGCCTGGCATTGCGCGCCGAAAACCACGGCCATAATTGCTTGACGTGCGAGACCGGCATGTCGTGGACATTGAGCGCCACCGATATGCCCGGCGCCTGGTTGGCGACGTATGAAACCGAAGCCGTGCCCAGCACTTCGCTGCCGGGTCCGGACCGGACGCCGATCTGCTCGGCGATCAGCTTTTGGCTCGTCGGCTGGTAGAGGCCGGCAATACGGGCGATGAAGCTGAGCGCCGGCTCCGGCGAATCCGAAGGCGCCAGGGTCGAACCGTCGCTGGTGAGGTCGTAACGATAGGATGGCTCCTCGCCGGCTGTGCCGGTAGCCGGCTTCGGCCCGATCGAACCGGCGAAATCGAAGGTCGAGCGGCCGGTTTTCAGCAGCAAACTGTCGACCTGGATCTTGTTCGACCCGGCGACGAGCGTCGCATCGAGATCGATATCGGCCGGAAGCAGGCCGCGCGAACCGAGATCGAGCACCGATCCGGTCAGCGACAGGGCAGCGGTCAGCCGCGAACCGTTGTCGCCGGTCCCTTCCGACCCCGCCAGCTTCAAGGCGATCGCGCCCAATTTGCCACCTGCTGCCGCAGCGTCGGCGTCCGCCGTCTGGATGCTGGCGTCCAGCATGGTGATGCGTCGCGTCGCCGGATCGCGGGTGGCGGAAGCGGCGATGGTGAGCGCCCTGCCGTCGACATCCGCGTCGGATGAAAACTCCATGCTTCCCGGTCCCGATTGCGAGACTGAGGCGTCGGCGATGGTGACCGACTCGACAGATCCGGTCTCGGGCAGTACCAGCTCGACGTTGCGCAGATCGATCTGGCGCATCGAATCCTCGCGCACCGCATCGAGCGCCCGGTTGAGGTTGGCGAAGACGGCGGCGGAAAGTTTTTCCGGATCGATGAGGCCGTCCTGGTTGCGCAGCTCCGCCGTCCAGTCACCGCCGGACGGCATTGCCGCCATGACGATGTGCGCGTCGGAAATCCGGGCGCTGGTCAGCCGCACCTCGCCCGAAAGCAACGGGATCAGCCGGATGCCAAAGCGGACCCGGCCGGCGTCGGCCATCGGTGTTCCGTCGGCGGTCTTGAGGCTGACGTCGCTGACCTGCAGCGCAATGAAGCTCGACCCGTCAAGCGTCAGCCGGGCCGGTCCGACGGCAACGTCGACATCGAAGCCGGCCAATTTCTCGATTGCCGTTTCGGCTTCCGCGCGAAGCCGCTCCGAGCCGAAGCCGGATACGCCGATCGCGTAGACGCCGGCGGCAGCCAGCAGCACAAGGGCGACGAGGCCGGCAAACAGCCGCGCCATCAAACGGACGCCGCGACCGATCGACGCCTGGCCGAGCGGCGGGACGCGGCACGCGGACGGAAAGGTTCCCAGGTCGGTGATCTCGTCACGCCTGAACCTGATCTTCTCGTGCTGCGGTAGCTCCTGATCCACGCAATCTTCCGTTGAGACGAATTCGATCGTGGACGAATCCTCGCTCGACATTATATCGGTGCAGCCTGGCGCGTAACTTCAAACAAGGGCATCGGTATGGCTGACCTCGACGTGGGCGATGTTGCGCCGCAATTCGATCTTCCGCGCGACGGCGGCGGTTCACTCAGCCTCGCCGCATTGCTGGGAAAACCCATCGTACTCTATTTCTACCCACAGGACGACACCACAAGCTGCACCAACGAGGCGATCGGCTTTTCGCAGTTGAAGCCAGAGTTCGAAAAGGCCGGCGCTGTCGTCATCGGGCTCTCGCCGGACAGCGCCAAGAAACACGACAAATTCAAGGCGAAGTACGATCTGAGCGTCGATCTTGTCGCCGACGAAGAGCGCAAAGTGATCGAGGCTTACCATTTGTGGGTGGAAAAGAAGCTCTACGGCCGCACCTATATGGGCGTCGAGCGGGCGACGTTCCTGATCGGCCGCGACGGACGCATCGCCAGGATCTGGCGCAACGTCCGCGTCAAGGGGCACGCCGAAGAGGTGCTGAACGCGATTCGCGCTCTTTGAGAGCTGCGCCAGGCCGCCGCAATGCGATACCCGTTTTGCGCGAAGACCTTTGCCTGTCGTTCGATCCGGCAAAACTTTGTTAACCCTAATAATGTGTAATCAGGCTCGTCGTTGGTGTCGTAACGAAAGCTTGGTCCCGTGAACGTAGCCAGTCAGTCAGCGGTCTTCGGCAGACGCAAAGAGCCCCACACGGTCATCATCGCCCGGGGCGACCAGATAAGGCATTTCACCATACACCCGTGGCTTGCGGCATTTTGCGGCTCGGCGCTAGCGGCGATCGTCATTGGCTACCTGCTGGCGACCTCTTATCTGGTGCTGCGCGACGATCTGATCGGCGCCACGACGGCGCGGCAGGCGCGCATGCAGCAGGCCTACGAAGACCGCATCTCGGCACTGCGCAGCCAGGTCGATCGCATCACCAGCCGCCAGCTACTCGATCAGCAGCTGATGGAAACCAAGGTCAGCGAGCTGCTGGAACGGCAGAGCCAGCTCAGCCTGCGTCACGGCCGCCTCGGGCCGATCCTCGAACGAGCCGAAAACGAGGTCGCAACGCCGCCCGTGCCGACGGCAAAGCCGGACGAACATGCCGACGCGACCGGCAGCATCCAGCCGATGGGCTATTCCGTCGCCAGCCTTGCCGCCCCCCTTGCCGCTCCTGTGGGCGTTGACGACACCAGGCCGTTCTCACTGTGGTCGACCCGCGCCGATCCGCTGCCGAGCGAAAGCGCGGCCGACCGGGCGGACAAGCTCTTCGTTTCGATCAACAACTCGCTGAAGGCCATCGAGAGCCAGCAGCTCACCCGCATCGCCACACTTGCCGACAATGCCTACAAAAGCGCCGACGCGATCTCGCAGGCGCTTGAGGCCGCCGGCCTGCTCGTCGATAGCGAATTCGAAAAGAGCGACGTCGGTGGCCCGCTGATACCACTCGACAGCTCGTTGGTCTTCGACAGCAAGGTCAAGGAGTTGGACGAGGCTCTTGACGCGCTGGACCATCTTAAAAAGGAAGCGCGGCGGCTGCCGCTCGCCAACCCCGCGCCCGGCCATAGCGTCACCAGCCCGTTCGGCGTGCGCACCGATCCCATCCTCGGCACGGCCGCCTTGCATTCCGGCATGGATTTCAGGGCGCCGGTCGGTATGCCGGCCAAGGTCACGGCAGCCGGCGTGGTCGTCAAGGCCGGCTGGAACGGCGGCTACGGCCGCATGATTGAGGTCGACCACGGCAACGGTTTTGTGACGCGTTACGGGCATCTCAGCGAAATCGACGTCGCCGTCGGACAGAAGCTCGATGCCGGAGACATCATCGGCAAGACCGGCAACAGCGGCCGCTCAACCGGCCCGCATCTGCATTACGAGGTCCGCCACAACGGCGAGGCAATCGATCCGCTACGGTTTCTGGCCATCGGCAAGAAGGTCGAGCGGTACCTCTAGGGAGCCGGGCTGCTCCCTTCGGGCTCGGCATGACGCCAGGTTCGCTCCGCACGGGGTGTCAATTTTATTTTTGAATTCCATTTGACTGAATAAATCTTCGGTGCCAGTCTGACCTCTCTCGAGGGCGCAAGGCATGGCACTGCGGGGAACCAATCAGGAGTTCGGGCGGCCGTATAATCGGCGCATCGTGCTCGAATCCATCCGCCTTCACGGACCGATTGCCCGCGGCGACATTGCAAGACGCGTCGGGCTCACCGTGCAGACGGTGTCGACCATCGTTCGCGAGCTGGAAGAGCACGGTTACGTGTTGTCGCTGCGCGAAGAGCCCAAGGGGCGCGGCCTGCCACCGGCGACGCTGCGCATCAATCCGGAAGGCGGCTATGCCGTCGGCATCCACGTCACCCCGCTGGGCATCAATGCCGCCCTGATCAACCTAAGCGGCGATGTTATCGAGAGCACCTACCGCGAAGCCCCAAATGCAACGCCCGACCACGCTTTCGACCTGATCGGCGCCATGGTGCTCGAATTGACGGCATTGCGGCCCGGTGGCCGCGTTCTCGGCATCGGCATGGCGCTGCCCGGACCGTTCGGCGTGGAGTCCATGAGCTTTGTGGGGCCGACCACCATGACCGGCTGGAAGGATGTGGCGCTGCGCGAGCGGCTGGCCGCCTCAACCGGGCTGCCGGCCTTTTTCGAAACCGACATGGCGGCGGCGGCTATCGGCGAGCGCCTCTACGGCCTCGGGACGGCATATTCCGAATATTACTATCTCTATTTCGGTGTCGGCCTCGGCGGCGTCATGGTGCATGATGGGGCCGCATTGCGCGGCGCCTGGGGAAATGCCGGCGAGATCGGCCACATTCCTGCTGTGCCGGGCGGCGAGCCGTGCCCGTGCGGCAATCGCGGCTGCCTCGAACGGTATCTCTCGCTCGAGGCGCTGCGGCGCCGCAAAATCGCCGACGCCGAGTGGGTGAGCGAGATTGCGCCGATATTCCGCAACGCCGTCACCATCATCGAAAACCTGTTCGACCCCGAAACCATCATCCTCGGCGGGCTGGCGTCCACCGACCTGCTCGAAAGGCTTGCCGGCGCGGCCGCGCACCTGCCCAATTCGGTCTCGGCGCGAAGCGATCGCACGACGCCCCGCGTCAGCGTCGCACGCGGCGGCCAGCATGCGGTGTTGCGCGGCGCCGCCGCACTTGCCGTTTCGGGGGTGCTTTCGCCGCGCTTCGGCCAGATCTTCACCGCCGAACGCGAACGCGGTCGGGATCTCTTGCATAACAAGGGGATCGCGGCATGAGTGAACCGCTGCTGGTGCTCGACAACGTCGCCAAGAATTACGGCGCCATCGAAGCGCTGAAAGGCATCAGCTTTTCGATCGGCAAGGGCGAAGTGGTGGCGCTTCTGGGCGACAACGGCGCCGGCAAATCGACGCTGGTCAAGATCATTGCCGGCGGCCTCGAGCCGACCTCCGGCCGCATGCTGTTCGAAGGCAAGGAATTCCTGGCCAAATCTCCCGCCGAGGCCAAAGCCGCTGGGATCGAGACGGTCTACCAGGACCTGTCGCTTTGCACCAACGTCGACGTGGTCGCCAATTTCTTCATGGGCCGCGAGATCACCAGGAAGGTTCTCGGCATTCCGGTACTCGACGAGCGCGCGATGGAGCAGGTGGTACAAAGGGCACTGGCCAGCGCCGGCACCCGCATTCCCTCGCTTCGCACCAATGTCGAGCATCTTTCCGGCGGCCAGCGGCAGGCCATCGAGCTCAATCGGTTCGTGCATTTTGGCGGCAAGCTGGTGCTTCTCGACGAGCCGTTCGCGGCGCTCGGCGTCGAGCAGACGCGGCGCGGCCTCGACATGATCCGCCAGGTGGCGAGCCAGGGCATCGGCGTCGTCATCATCACCCATATCATGCAACAGGCCTTCCAGGTCGCCGACCGGATCGTGGTGATCCGGCAAGGTGTCGTGGCTGGCGACGTCGCACGCAACAAAACAAGTCCCGACGCGGTGATCAACATGATCACCGGAGAGACGCTCGCCGGTGCCGGACCGGCGAACTGAGGGACAAATGAGGGGTCCGGCGCAAGAGGAGCGAACGACATGAAGAAAATACTTCTTTCCGTCTTCGGTATCCTGGCACTGGCCTTTGCCACGCTCACGCCGGCATTCGCTCAGTCGAAGGGCACCGTCTACTACATGGTGCCGACATTGCTCGATGAGTTCCAGACCGGCTCGGTGAGCGCGCTGGAACTGTTCCTGAAGCAGGTCGGTTACGAGATGAAGACGCTGAACGCCGACAACAAGACCGACGCGCAGCAATCGCAGATGAACGACGTCATCGCGCTGAAGCCGGCGGCGATCATCCTTGCCGCCGTCGATTTCAATGCGCTGAAGCCGTCGGTCGAGGCGGCCCGTGCCGCCGGCATCCCGGTCGTCGAGTTCGACCGCCAGATAACCTCGACCCCGTCCGACTTCACCTCGGTGGCCGGAACCGTCGAGATCGGCTACGTCGCTGCCGATCAGGCGCAAAAGCTCCTGACCGCGAAGAACGGCTCGGTGAAGGGCAAGATCCTGCAGGTGCTCGGCGATCCGGGCGACCCCTACACGCTCGACATTCAGAAGGGTTTCGAGGAGAAGATGAAGGCGTTCCCGGACGTCAAGATCATCTCGCTGCCGGCCATGCAATGGGAGGCCAGTAACGCGGGCACCATCGTTGCCGACCAGATGCTCGCCAACCCCGACATCGACCTGATCTTCAGCCACGCCGCGCATCTTTCGGTCGCCGCCGTCGCCTCGCTCGAGGCCGCCGGCAAGAAACCGGGCGACGTCATGCTGATGAGCTCGAACGGCGCTCCGGTCGGCCTCGACCTGATCCGCAAGGGCTGGCTCAATGTCGAAGTCGAGCAGCCGCTCTACGCTCAGGCTGCGGCGGTCGCGATGTTCATGGACAAGGTGGTCAGCAAGCAGGAGATCAAGCCAGGCGAATATGATGTGCTTGGCCTGAAATCGACCCTGACCAAGGAAGCGTGGGGGCCGAACATCAAGATCCCCGGCGCTGCGATCACCAAGGAAAACGTCGATAACCCGGCCTTCTGGGGCAACATGAAGCCGCCGACCGAAACCATAAAGCCGGTCGAATAGCGAACTCACCAGAAGCTCCGGGCCATGCCGGCCCGGAGCCCAGCCCTGCAGCCACGGTGCGTTCGAACGGACGCGCACGGGAATGCTGCAGCAATTTGCAACCGCGCCTGATAGTCCGAAAACCGGGTGGTTTTTCGGGGTCGGCGCCAACCGGATCCTGAGATGAACCCCCGCACGCGCCAAACCCTCGAGTTCATCCTCGACAATCTCGTCTGGTTCATGCTGGTCTTCGTGCTGGTGGTCTTTTCCATCCTTATCCCGAACTATTTTCAGCTCGGCATCTTCGCCAACATCATCGAGGCGTCGAGCGTGCTCGGCGTCATGTCGATCGGCTTGGCGCTGGTCATCATCGCCGGCCATATGGACCTGTCTGTCGAATCGGTGGCGGCGCTCAGCGCCATGGCGGTCGGCATTCTGTTCTGCTCGTCGGGCATCGGCCTTGGCATCCAGTTGCAGCCGCAATGGCTGATGGTTCCGGTTTCGCTGCTCATCGCCCTTGCCGTCGGCGGCCTCATCGGCGTCATCAACGGCTACCTGGTGGTCAAGGTGAAGATGAGTGCCTTCATCATCACGCTGGCCTCCTACATCTGGGTGCGCGGCCTGGTGCTGGTCATTTCCGGCGGCCGCTCGGCACAGGACCTTGCGCCGGCAATCCGCTGGTTCGCCATCCAGCGCCTGGGCGGCCTGCCGCTGACCGCCTGGATCGCCATCGCCTGTTTCATCGTCTTCTCGCTGATCATGGCCAAGACGCCCTTCGGCCGGCACCTGGTCATGATCGGCGGCAACGAGACGGCGACCTTTCGCGCCGGCATCCGCGTCAACCGCAACCTGGTCATAGCCTTCGTTCTCGCCGGCGCCATTGCCGGTCTTGCTGGCTGGCTGCTGGCAATCCGCACCTCCGGTGCAACCGCCAATCTCGGCGTCGGCCTGTTGTTCAATGCCTTCGCCGCGGTCGTCATCGGCGGCGTCAGCCTGAAGGGCGGCGTCGGCACCTTGCCCGGCGTCTATGCCGGCGTGCTGCTGCTCTCGGCCATCAACACGGCGATCAATTTGATGGGCCTGCCGGCCAACTTCACCCAGGTGATCCACGGCCTTCTGGTGCTCGCCGCCGTGCTGCTCGACGCATTCAAGCAGACCATTCGCCAGAGGCTGGCATGACCGGCCGTCTGGAAGATAAGGTCGCGCTGATCGTCGGAAGCGCACGCGGGATCGGCAAGGCGATCGCACAGCGCTTTGCCGAGGAGGGCGCGAAGCTGGTCCTGGCCGATACCGAGGTTGAGGCCGGGCAAGCGACTGCGGACGAGCTTGGCGCCGCCTTCATTCGCACCGACATCTCGCAGATGGCCGATGCCGAGGCTGCTGTTGCACTGGCGCTCGACCGTCACGGCCGGCTCGACATCATGGTGCAGAATGCCGGAATCTATCCTTGGCAATTGCTGGAAAACACGAGTCCCGACGATTGGGATCGGGTCATGGCGGTGAACTTGCGTGGCAGCTTCATCGCCGCACGCGCGGCGCTGGTGCCGATGAAGGCACAGCATTTTGGCCGCATGCTGTTCACCTCCTCCATCACCGGCCCGCACGTCACCAGCCCCGGTCATGGCCACTATTCGGCGACCAAGGCCGGTATCAACGGCCTCATCCGTTCGGCGGCTCTCGAATTCTCGACGTACGGCATCACCGTGAACGGCGTCGAGCCCGGCAACATCCTCACCGAAGGCATAGAGCAGCATCGCGGTACGGCCTTCATCAAGAACATGGAAGACGCCATCCCGCTCGGCCGTCTCGGCAGCCCACGCGATGTGGCCAATGCCTTCCTGTTCCTAGCCTCAGATGACGCCGACTACATCACCGGCACGACCATCATCGTCGACGGCGGGCAGCTTTTGCCTGAGGGCAAGGATTTCCGGCTGCTGCCGCCATGATCCTCGATTTCGGCGGCGGTTTCTTCCTGCGCCGGGCGACCGCCGCCGATCATCCGGCACTTGCGATGATCTGTCTCAAGACCGGCGATGCCGGCAAGGAGGCCAGCTGCCGAGAGGACGACCCGGACCTGCTCGGCCTGCTCTACACCATTCCCTACCAGGCCCTCGAACCCGATCTGGCCTTTATTATCGATAGCCCGACAGGTGCGGCCGGCTATCTGCTTGGCGCAGCCGAAACAGCCGCTTTCAATGCCAGCCTGGCATCAGACTGGTACCCGGAGCTGCAGCGGCGCGTTGCAGCCCCGGGACCCGACAGCTCACGCTGGCGTGGCAGCGATTGGGCGCGGCACCGGGTCCATCATCCCGATTTCGCTGTTTCGCCTGCGCTGGCGGCCTACCCGTCGCATGGCCATATCGACCTGTTGCCGCAAGCGCGCGGGAAAGGCATCGGCAGGCGCGCGATGGCCTTCCTCGAGCAGCGCCTTGCCGCGAGCGGCTCGACCGGCATTCACCTCGAAGTCATGCCGGAGAACGATGGTGCGCTGAAGTTCTATAAGGCGATTGGATTTGAGGTGGTGCAGGACGCTGATTCATCGAAGCGTTGTGTTTATGTGGCGAAACTGATTGCTCACGCTCCGGCGAGTGCAGGCTGATCTGCGACAAGCCAATCGCCCAAGTTGCAAAGAACCGGGAGGCCGATGGAAGTACAATGCTGCCGTTCTGCAGCAGCCAGTTGCCCCGTGTGAACACCTTTGCCGCGGGAACGAAACCTTCCTCGGGTGGTCCACCGCAGACACGAAAGTTACCAGCATCAACACAGTGCGGGGCTAATTCGAGTGTTGGCGGAGCGGCTACTAGTTCACTGTGGGCGGCAGGGGAACATTCGCGACCGTTTCCCCGGCCACGATCGAGAACACATAAAGCAGATAGATCGCTAACACCAACAGCGCGAGGAATGAGCCGCTGGCCAAGATTCCCGCAATCGTGGCGCGGCGATACGGTTCGCCTTTTTCCTTCTTGAAGGTGTCTTCTGCGCTACGGGTTGTCTCCACAACCCGTTCGCCCGGAAGCCGGTTTCCTTCGGCCTCCTTAGATATCTTATCGGCGAGATCTCCTGCGATCACCGCATCATCCGGAAGATGACTCGCAAGCCATCCAGGAATATTTTCGCGCCCACCCATGCCCATGTGCAGTAAGATTTTAGCTTTCTTTTGTGCTCCCTTAAATTACTGTAAGCTTTAACTTTCGGCAATCGTTTGCCACCCAGGGAGCCAGCAGATCAGACTTAGGTCCCACGGGAAAGACAGTTCGATCAGACCAAAGTCCTACTGTCTATGCGCTCACCCCGGACCGCGAAGCGTTTGGGAGCGGAGATACCGCAACAATCACGAAACCGCCAGTTGCGTCGATTGCTGGTTTGTTTGCCGGGACAACTCAGTATCGAAGGGTCCATGTGCACTGCGGCGGGACCTTACCGTCGACCGACCACGTGCCTGTTAGCCAATCTCGATACCATCACTCTCGAGAGGCCTGCCCTGGCTCTGCGACGTCTTCAGCAGTGAATGTGACGCCTCGATCAGCCGACGCGATAGGGCGATCGTGTAGCGAAGCTCTTCAATCAGCGCGGTTCCGTGTTCAGTGGCCTGACGAGCACGTGCTACTTGGTTATTGTCGGGCTTCCGAGGGAATTCTTTCACGCTCCGACCTCCAAACCATGCCGACATTATCGCGAAGACCAGTGCCTGGCAACGAAGAAGCCCGCCGCCTCTTTCCGATGCGGCGGGGCGATCAAGGAGAAATGATAAGATGCCAGATAGTTGCGTCTACCAACCGCCAGTTGGACGATTCTCCGACGGTGCAGGCGTGTGAACCGGACATTGCAAAAAGACAATGCCTGAATGAACACGTCGATGGAAAGTGGTGGGCGATGACGGGCTCGAACCGCCGACATCTTCGGTGTAAACGAAGCGCTCTACCAACTGAGCTAATCGCCCGCTCCGGGCCGGACCTTTAAGCAGTTAGGACCGGCTTCGCAAGGCCAAATGAACGGCGAGTGGCTTGGCCGGGAGTCGGTTTCGGCAACAAAGTTCGGCTTGTCAAAAAACCTTCTCCTGTTTGCTGTTATGCTGTCCGGGTCCGCTTGACACCCGGTGGCTTACCCCTTATCCACCGCCCCAACGACGAACACGGCTGACACGTGCTCGTCCATGCGCGGGTGTAGCTCAGTTGGTTAGAGTGCCGGCCTGTCACGCCGGAGGTCGCGGGTTCGAGCCCCGTCACTCGCGCCATTTCTCCTTAGGGCCACGTGCCCTTGATGTCGGAGAAATGTCGACGTTGATTTGTCAAAAATCATCTTCTTTCGTGACCCAGTCCAGGTCCATTCCTTTCGAATTCTGGCATTGATCCTCATCCATCGACCTGCCCGCCTGTTTGTGGTCAAGCCAGAAGACAATAGCTTCTCGGACAGAGCCGGGTCTAACCCATTCGCTCCCGCTCACAGTCTCATCCCGCAGCGCCGGGCTTCACCCCTTGGCGAGCAGTGCCTCGACTTCCTGCAGCGTCGGCATGGACGGCGCGGTGCCCGGGCGCGTGACCGAGATGCCGGCGACGGCGCAGGCGAAGCGCACCGCCTGCAGGGGTTCGATCCCGCTCGACAGCGCGGCGGCCAGGCCGCCATTGAAGGCGTCGCCCGCCCCGGTGGTCTCGATGACCGGGCCGGCGGCGACCGCTGCGACATGCTCGGAACGGTCGGCCGTGTGCAGCAGCGCGCCCTTTTCGCCGAGCGTCACGACGACAGCGCCCACGCCCTTCTCAAGCAGGCTGTCGGCGGCACGGCGGGCATCGTCGATGGAGGACACCTTGATGCCGGTCAGTTCCTCGGCCTCAGTCTCGTTCGGCGTCACATAGTCGCAAAGTGTATAGATGCGGTCCGGAAGCTTGGCCGCCGGCGCCGGGTTGAGAATGGTGGTCACCCCTGCCCCGCGCGCGATCTCCAGCGCCCGCATCGCCGCCTCGATCGGCTGCTCAAGCTGGGTGACGAAGACGCCGGCCGCGCGGATCAGGCCGGCATTTGCCTCGATATCGGCGGGCGTGATCAGCATCGCCGCACCGGGGCTGACGATGATCGCGTTGTTGCCGCTCGTCTCCTCGATGAAGATATAGGCGGCACCGGTGTAGCTTTCCGGCGTGTCGATGACGGCGCTCTTCACTCCGGCCTGCGACCAGGTCTGTCTCGCCATATCGGCAAAGGGGTCAGCCCCGAGGCGGGTCAGGAAGGTGACATCGGCACCGAGCCGGCCGGCTGCCACCGCCTGGTTCGAGCCCTTGCCGCCGGGGCCGAGCGTGAAGGACGTGCCCAGGATCGTCTCGCCCATCCGCGGCTGGCGGGCGGCGCGGTAGGCCGTGTCGGCGACGAAGACGCCCAATATGACAACCGGCTTCATGACGATCGGTTTCGCCGGCATGCCCCTACTCCGCATCCGGTGGCACGACGCCCTTGCGGAAGGCAAAACAGCCATAGAAGCGGCGCTCGCCGGTCTGGATGACGCAATAGGCCTTCTTGGCGCGTTCGTAGAAGGCGTAGCGCTCGACCGAGATCATCGGCCAGGCCTTGCCCTCGGCGGCATCGATCTCTTTTTGCACTTCCTGCTGCACGGCGGGAATGTCGTCCGGCTTGCCGACGATCTCCATGCGCGCGGCCGCGTCGTCGACGAAGGTGTCCAGCGGATAGAGCGAAAGCACCGCCTTGACCACGTCGGCCGCCGACGCATCGATGCGCAGCAGCCGGCCAAGCACGGTCTGGCGCGCCACCGAATCGGACGGGAAATTGGTGTCGGCGATAATCAGATCGTCGCCGTGGCCCATCGCCCGCAGCGCCTGCAGCACATCGGCATTGAGCAGGGGATTGATTCCTTTGAGCATGGTATTCCTCGCGAAGTTTGCTGGGGCGAAATCAAAGACGCTTGCCGGTCTCTGCGTCGAAGAGATGCACCTGGTCGAGCCGCGGTTTCAGCTGCAGTGTGTCGCCCGGCTTGAAGTCGTGGCGCTCACGGAACAGCGCCACCATCTCGCCCTCGCCGAAGCGCAGGAACACCAACGTCTCGGAACCGGTCGGCTCGACCACCGAAATCTTCGCCGAAACACCATCTGGATGGATTTCGAGGTGCTCGGGCCGCACGCCGTAGACGACATTGCGGCCATCTTCCACGGCACTCTTGGCAGCAATCGGGAACGGCGTCCCGGCGATCTCGACGACGGGCTTGTCGCCCTTGCGCACGACGCCCTTGAGCAGGTTCATCGAGGGCGAGCCGATGAAGCCGGCGACAAACAGGTTGGCCGGCCGGTCGAACAATTCCAGCGGCGCGCCGACCTGCTCGATGCGACCGTCGCGCATCACCACGATCTTGTCGGCCATGGTCATGGCCTCGATCTGGTCGTGGGTGACGTAGATGGTGGTGGTCTTCAGTCGTTGGTGCAGTTCCTTTATCTCCGTGCGCATCTGGACACGCAGCTTGGCATCGAGATTGGAGAGCGGCTCGTCGAACAGGAACACCTGCGGGTTGCGCACGATGGCGCGGCCCATGGCGACGCGCTGGCGCTGGCCGCCCGAGAGCTGGCGCGGATAGCGCTTGAGGTAGGGATTGAGGTCGAGGATGTCGGCGGCCCGCTTGACCCGCTCAGTGACCACCGCCGGGTCGGTTTTGCGCAGCTTGAGAGCGAAGGCCATGTTCTGCTCGACCGTCTTGTGCGGATAGAGCGCGTAGTTCTGGAACACCATGGCAATGTCGCGCTTGGCCGGCGGCAAATGGTTGACGACGCGCTCGCCGATGGCGATGGTGCCGCCGGAGACCGTTTCCAGCCCCGCTACCATCCTCAGCAATGTGGACTTGCCGCAACCGGAAGGCCCGACCAGCACCACGAACTGCCCGTCGGCGATGTCGACGCTGACATCGTGCAGAACCTTGACGGTTCCGAACGCCTTGGCCACATTGCGGATCGCGACTTGAGCCATCATTCCCCCTTTGGTTGCCGTGAAGCTAAACAACGCAAACGGCGAGGGCAAGTCGGTCTCTTATAGATAAAAAACCCATTCACGTTGACACCGCACTTCGTTGTGCGAATAGTGACAGTGTCCGGCTTATGACCCTGTTCCGGGCGCACCGGTACGCTTGTCCGGGACTGAATGCCAAGCGTCGCGGGAGGGAGAATTCGGGCCGCTATTTACGGGAGTCGCTGTCGTTGGGGAACATAATCGGCGCTCCATCATCTGAACCAAATTCACGATTGACCTTCTGGGAGGAACGAGATGAAAGTCAGCCTTTATAACCAATTTGTCCGCGCCGGGGCCACCCGCCGCGACGTGCTGAAGGGAGCGGCCAGCATGGCCGCCCTCGCCGCGGCGTCTGGCGCCGGGCTTGGCGCCCTGACGCGCCCGGCCGCGGCCGCCGATGACCTGCGTGCGCAGATCCTGCAGATTCCGGGCGTCGGCAAGGGTCAGCCGACCGATGCCGATTTCCAGCAGGTCGGCGAGCTTTGCCTGGGAGCCACCAAGGCCAATGTCAAGGAAGGCGAATTCGCCGGCGTTGAACTCACCTTCATGGGCCTCAACAACCAGAACCTGCACAATGTGCTGTTTCGCGGCTTCCTGAAGCCGTGGGAGACCTATACCGGCGCCAAGATCAACTGGATCGACCTGGCGCAGGCTGACTACAATCCGCGTCTGCAGCAGGCGATCGCTACCAACACTATCGACTTCGACATTGTCGAAATGGGCGCACCGTTCGAAGGCGACGTCTGCGGCAAGGGCCTGACTTCGGAGATGCCCGACTGGGTCAGGACGCAGATCGACATGGACGACCTGGTGGCCTATCTGAAACCTCCCGTCGGCACATGGAACGGCAAGCAGTATCGTGTGACCGTCGACGGCGACGCGCATAACTTCAACTACCGCACCGATGTGTTCGCCGATGCCGATCTCGCCAAGGCGTGGAAGGATGGGGGCGGTGAAGGCGAATGGGGCGTGCCGAAGACCTGGCAGCAAGTGCAGGCGGTGACCAAGTTCCTCAAGGGCAAGCAGGTGAACGGCCAGGACGTCTATGGCTATCTCGATGCGCCCAAGCCCTGGGGCGGTTTCGGCTTCTACTTCCTCGGCAGCCGCGCCAGCGCTTACGCCAAACATCCCGACGACAAAGCTTGGCTATTCGATCCGGACACCATGAAACCGCGCGTCAACAACCCGGCCTGGGTCCGCGCGATCCAGGACGTGATCGATGCATTGCCTTCCGAACCGCAAGATCAGATCAATGCCGACCCGAACCAGACCTGTTTCTCTCAATTCCTCGGCGGCACCGGGTCGATGCTGGTTTGGTGGGGAGACGCTGGCTCGAACGTCAAAACCAACGACTCGTCGGTCGTAGGGGACGTCACCGGCTTCTCGATCCTGCCGGGCTCGGACGATGTCTACAACTCCAAGACCGGCCAGTGGGACAAGCTCGCCAGCGGCCCGAACCATGCGCCGAACTGCGCCTATCTCGGCTGGGGCGTCTACGTCATGGCGCGCGTCGACAGCGACGAAAAGAAGAAGAAGGCCGCCTGGTCCGCCGCCGCTCATCTCGGCGGCAAGGACCTGTCGCTCTGGTGCGCGGCCTATCCGTCGGGTTTCCAGCCCTACCGCAACTCGCATTTCAACATTCCGGAATGGGTGGCGGCGGGCTACGACGAAGCGTTCATAAGCTCATATCTCAAGTCGGAAGCCGAGAGCTACAACCATCCGAACGCGGCGATCGAGCCGCGTATCCCCGGCATCTTCCAGTACTACAGCGCCGCCGAGGACATTTTGGCCAACACCTTTGCCGGCAAGATGAAGGCGCAGGAAGGCGCCGACGCCATCGCAGCCGCTTGGGAGAAGATCACCGACCAGATTGGCCGCGACAACCAGATCAAGCTCTACAAGGCCTCGCTCGGCATGTAGGCTGAGATCGTGAAACTTGGTCCGGCAGCGCAAAGCCGCCGGACCTCCGCTTGACCGACTTGGCCTCGACCAGCTCGGCCGGTCATCGAGCCTCCTGTGAACGGGCAAGACGCGTGGCTGACCGGACCCTGGCTGACCAGACTTTGTCGACAAGTGAATGGCCGGCAGGCGCCGTGCCATCCGACCTGATCCCACGGAGCCGCAAACGGCTTGGCTGGGCGCTGATGGCTGCTGCAACGCTCGGCCTTCTGGCGGTGATCGCGCTGCAGATCCTTTACAAGAGCGATGTCGACGCTATCGGCTTCGAGAGCTGGCGGCCGGTGGTCTACGCCTATGTGCTGTGGGGTGTCGCACTCGGCATCGGCCAGGTGCTGACGCGCGGCGAGGACGGCCAGCGCGCGCTGTTCCTGCTGCCGGCGCTGCTGTTCACCATTGCCATGGTGATCTTCCCGACCCTGTTCGGCTTCTACATCGCGCTGACCGATTGGAACCTCAGTTCTTTCAGCGGCCGGAAGTTCAACGGGCTCGACAATTTCTGGCAGATGCTGAACGATGCCTATTATCGCAACGCGCTGTTCAACATGGTGCTCTACGTGCTGGCGGTGTTGGTCGAATATGTGATCGCCTTCGGCCTGGCGCTGCTGCTCAACGCGCAGATCCGGGCGCGAAAATTCTTCCGCGTCGTCTTCCTGCTGCCGCTGATGCTGTCGCCGGTGGCGGTGTCGTGGATGATCGGCAAGTCGTTGATGGAATACCGCTTCGGGCCGGCCGCCACGCTGGCGCGGCATCTCGGCTGGGAAAACCCGGCCTTCTTCTCCAACCCGATCACCGCCCGCATCTCGATCATGGTGCTCGACGCCTGGACCTTCATCCCGTTCATGATGATCATGCTGCTCGCCGGCCTGCAGGCGATGTCGCGCGAAGTGCTCGAGGCGGCGCGTGTCGATGGCGCCAACCCATGGCAGACCTTCTGGCAGGTCACCTTCCCGCTGATGCTGCCGGTCTCGGTGACGGCAGTCATCCTGCGCATCATCTTCAAGCTGAAGCTCGCCGATATCATCATCACCGTCACCTCTGGCGGCCCGGGCGGCGCGACCGATTCAGTGTCGAGCTTCATCTACCGCGAATATCGCGATCGATCGAATGTCGGCTACGGCACGATGCTGGCGATGGCCTATTTGATCATCATCATCGTGTTCGTGACCTGGCTGCTGAAATTCGCCAGCCGCTTCGTGCGCAACGTCAACTGATCGGGCCGGCAAGATGAGCGTTCAGACCACGGACTATGCCGCTTCCGAAATTCGTTCGCCGGCGAGCTTCGTCGCCAACCGCGTCTTCATCTACGGCGCGCTCATCTTCTGGGCCTTCATCTGTCTGTTCCCGATCTATTGGACGATAACCACTTCGTTCAAGACCGCGGTGGACGTCACCCAGGGCCATCTGATTCCGTTCGTCGACTTCCAGCCCGACTGGAAAGGCTGGCGGTCACTCGGCCTCTCTCCGGACTCGATCCTTCGGACGTCGACGGTTCGCGACGAATTTATCAAGCGCTTCATGAATTCGGTCATCACTTCGGTCGGCGCCTCGAGCCTGGCGATCGTCATTGGCAGCCTCGCCGCTTACGGGCTGACCCGCTATCGTTACAAGTTCGCCTGGTTCAGGAACGAGGACATCTCCTTCTTCTTCCTGTCGCAGCTGATCCTGCCGCCGGTGGTACTGGCCTTGCCCTTTCTCGTGCTCTACCGGGAAGTCGGCCTGCTCGACACACGCATCGGGCTGATCCTGCTCTATACGCTGATGGTGCTGCCGATCGTCATCTGGATCATGCGCGACCAGTTCAATTCCATTCCCGTAGAACTGGAGGAGGCAGCACTCGTCGACGGCCTGTCGATCTGGGGCGCTTTCTTGCGCATCGTCATGCCGATCGCGCTGCCGGGCATGGTCGCGGCCTTCATCCTTGCAATGGTGCTGTGCTGGAACGAGTATTTCTTCGCCGCGCTTCTGACCTCGACCGACGCCAAAACCATCCCTGTCATGGTGGCGAGCCAGACCGGCTCACAAGGCATCAACTGGTGGTCGATGGCAGCGCTCGCCACCGCGGCCATCACACCGCTCGCCGTTATCGGCATCGCGCTCGAGCGTTACCTGATCATGGGCATGACGGCGGGCGCGGTGAAATAACTGCGCCAGCCTTCCCTTCTTCCACAACAAGGGAATAACAAGGGAAGAGGGAAAACCGCGCTAACCCGAAAGGGTTGCCCGCAAATGATCGAGGATCATGGCGATCCCTTTTTGCCCCAATTCGGCCGAGGCTTCGGAAGCACTTGCCGTGTACCAGCCGGTGTTGTCGGCGAAGCGGTCGGCATCGACCGCTTCCGGGCACAACGCCAGCATCAGCGACGTCTCGCCGATGCCGGCATGGTCAAACGGGTATTGGGTGTGCATTGAAGCCGGCATCAGCGGATGCACCTGCACCCAGTTGAAGAAATTGCTGCCCTCGGCGTGCTCGGCATAATAGTTGGCCATCGCCGCAGAGCCCCACCAGCCTTCGCCACGTTCTTTCTCCAGGAAGCGGAAGATCGCCTGCCGGCCGGCGGCCTTGAAGGCGAGATCGGTTGGCATGCCGGCAGCAAAATTTTCGGTCTGGTGGTGAATGATGGCGTGGATGTTGCGGAAGCCGATACGCAGCAGGCTGTAGAACAATTCTTCCGCAAATGGCGCCAGCACATTGCCGCCGACCTGCACCGAACCACTGCCCTCCGGTGCTGCAACCGCATAGCTCGCCGCGCCGTAATAGAAGGGCGGCAGAATGACGATCTCGGCTTCTTTTTCGAACAGTTCCAGGCTCTTGATCACCGCCAGCGTGTCCATGCCGACGGCCATGTGCTCGCCATGGTATTCAAGCACACCGAGCGGCAACACGACCGGCCGGTTCTCGACAATCGCCTTGCGGATCTGGTGCGGCAGCATCAATTCGTACCGCATGACAACTACTCCATATTGGTGTGGCGGGCGCGCATCGCTTCAGGCGAGACGCCGGTCAGGTCCCGGAGCTTCAGCACCATCACTTCGAAGAGAACGAACAGCGCGCCTTCGAAGACCGAGCCCATCGGCAGCACGGACGTCTTTTCCGGCCCCTGGTCGTCGGCCATGGTCTGAGCCGGGATAAGCAGTGTGAAGTCGGCCAGCTTCGCGGCAGTGCTGTGGGATTGCGCGGTGAGCAGCAGGACTGTGGCACCGGCCTCGCGCGCGACCCGCATCAAGGTCAGCACCGTCGAGGTCTCGCCCGGGCCGGAACTGGCGAGGAAGACATCGCCCGCGCCCAGGGGCGGCGTGGTCATATCGCCGACAACCGAAACCGGCAGACCGAGGTGATAGAGCCGCATGGCAAAACCCTTGACCTGCAGCGCCTCGCGGCCGCACCCATAGGTGACGATCTTTCTCGCGCCCGCCAAGATGGCGCAAGCGGCGTCGATGCGGCTTTCGTCGATACGTTCCAGCACGGTACCAAGCTCGCTCAGCGCAATCCCAAACAGGTTTTCGCCGGCGTCCCTCATGACTGCACCAGCTTGCAGTTGCCGGAGAACCACTTGAATATGTCAGTCACATCTGCCCCGAACAGCTTGTTTTCATTCATGCTATCACCGCGAAAATCGGTGTCCAACGACACGCAGTGCTTTTGATGTGCCACAGCCGTGATAGTGTCACGGCAAATCGCAAATGAGGAACAACAGTATATGAAGACACGGCATTTCGACCGCATCGGCAATGGCGGCATCACCTTCACCGAGCTCGGCTTCGGCACCGCGCCGCTCGGCAATCTCTACCGCGCCGTCTCCGACGAGGACGCCAATGCCACGCTGGAGGCGGCATGGCGGGTCGGCTGCCGCTACTTCGACACCGCGCCGCTTTATGGGCTAGGCCTAGCCGAAACGCGGCTCAATCCGTTCCTGCGTTCGAAGAAGCGCGACGACTACGTGCTGTCCAGCAAAGTCGGACGCATCATGCGCGCCTGTCCGCCGGATCAGCGCACCGGCATCGGCAAATTCTTCGACACCCCTTCGCGCCGCGAGGTCTACGACTATAGCTATGACGGTATCATGCGCTCCTTCGAGGCCTCGCTGGAACGGCTCGGTGTCGACCGCATCGACATCCTCTTCGTGCACGATGTCGACGTCTTCACGCATGGCAGCAAGGAAGCCTCGGACCAGCGCATCCAGGAATTCATGAGCTCCGGCTACTATGGATTGCTGGCATTGCGCGACCAGGGCGTGATCAAGGCGTTCGGCGGCGGCATCAACGAGTGGCAGGTTGCCCAGACGCTGGCCGAGCGCGGCGATTTCGATCTGTTCCTGCTTGCCGGGCGCTACACGCTGCTGGAGCAGGAGGCGCTGCAGTCTTTCCTGCCGCTATGCCAGCAACGCGGCATCGGCATCGTTCTCGGCGGGCCTTACAATTCCGGCATCCTGGCAACCGGGCCGAAGCCCGGCGCCTACTACAACTATTCGAAGGCGCCGCAGGACATCATCGACCGCGTCACCCGTATCGAGGCCGTCTGCAAGCGCCACGGCGCGCGCCTGATCGAGGCGGCGCTGCAGTTCCCGCTGCTGCATCCTTCCGTCGTCTCGGTAATCCCCGGCGGCCAGTGGCCTGGCGAAGTCGAAAGCAATCGCTCGCTGCTCGACGCGAAGCTGCCATCGGCGCTGTGGGCCGATCTCAAGAAAGAAGGCTTGATGCGCACGGACGCGCCGACGGCGTAGCGCCGTCCTTTCCAACAGAAAAGAAAAACCGGATATGCCGGTTCTTCTTTTCTCTGAAAGACTTAAGGAGGCGCTTAGTTGACCGCGTCCTTGAGGCCCTTGCCGGCCGAGAACTTCGGCACGGTGCGCGCCGGGATCTTCACTTCCGCACCGGTCTGCGGATTGCGGCCGGTCGACGCGGCGCGTTTTGACACGGTGAAATTTCCGAAGCCGACAAGCCGGACATCGCCGCCCTTTTTCAGTTCGCCGGTGATGACGGAAAACACCGCATCAACCGCCGACTGCGCGTCACCCTTCGAAATACTCGCGGCATCGGCGACAGCGGATACCAGTTCGTTCTTGTTCATAAAAATTCCCTTCCATGAGAAAACCGGAACACTCGACTCATCCGGCAGGAAACGGACTTTAGAAAGAAGCGCCCCGGCAACCAAGTCGAAAAGCGCCAAGAAAGTTGAAAAAAGCCCGGAAATCTGCGGTTCTTCACATGAAAAAGCCGGGCTCAAGGCCCGGCTCTCTCTTTGTGCATTGCAACTTTAGCAAGCGCTAATGCGCCAGCGATTTACCAGCTTCGTCTGCGACATCGACCACGGCCGGCGCATTAACGGGTTCGACCCACTGGATCGGTTCCGGCATGCGCACCAGCGCATGGCGCAACACTTCACCGACGCGTGAGACCGGAATGATTTCCATGCCGCTCTTCACGTTTTCCGGAATCTCCGCCAGATCCTTGGCGTTCTCTTCCGGGATCAGCACCTTCTTGATGCCGCCGCGCAGTGCGGCAAGCAGCTTTTCCTTAAGGCCGCCGATCGGCAGCACCCTTCCGCGCAGCGTGATCTCGCCGGTCATCGCCACATCGGCCCTGACCGGGATACCGGTCAGCACCGAAACGATTGCCGTCGCCATCGCCACGCCAGCCGACGGTCCGTCCTTCGGGGTTGCGCCCTCCGGCACGTGGACGTGGATATCGCGCTTATCGAACAGCGGCGGCTCGACGCCGAAATCGATGGCCCGCGAGCGGACGTAAGAGGCCGCCGCCGAGATCGATTCCTTCATCACATCGCGCAGATTGCCGGTCACGGTCATGCGCCCCTTGCCGGGCATCATGACGCCTTCCACCGTCAACAGCTCGCCGCCGACTTCCGTCCAGGCGAGCCCGGTGACCACGCCGACCTGATCGTCGCTCTCGACCTGGCCGAAGCGGAAGCGCGGAACACCAAGGTAATCGGCAAGATTGTCCGCCGTGATGTTGATCGTCTTCTTCTTCGTCTTCAGGATCTCGGTCACCGCCTTGCGCCCGAGCTTCATCAGCTCGCGCTCCAGGCTCCTGACGCCCGCTTCACGGGTGTAGGTCTGGATGATGCCGCGGATCGCGTCCTCGCCGACGGAGAACTCCTTCGGCTGCAATGCGTGGTCGCGGATCACCTTGGGCATCAGGTGACGCTTGGCGATTTCGATCTTCTCGTCCTCGGTGTAACCGGCGATACGGATGATCTCCATGCGGTCCATCAAGGGCGCAGGGATGTTCAGCGTGTTCGCCGTCGTCACGAACATCACGCTCGACAGGTCGTATTCGACCTCGAGGTAATGGTCCATGAACGTCGAGTTCTGCTCGGGATCGAGCACCTCGAGCAAAGCCGATGACGGATCGCCGCGGAAATCCTGGCCCATCTTGTCGATCTCGTCGAGCAGGAAGAGCGGATTGGATTTCTTCGCCTTCTTCATCGACTGGATGACCTTGCCGGGCATCGAGCCGATGTAGGTGCGCCGGTGACCGCGGATCTCGGCCTCGTCGCGCACGCCGCCCAGCGCCATGCGGATGAACTCGCGACCGGTCGCCTTGGCGATCGACTTGCCGAGCGAGGTCTTGCCGACACCGGGAGGTCCGACGAGGCACAGGATCGGCCCCTTCAGCTTCTTCTGGCGGCTCTGCACGGCGAGGTATTCGACGATGCGGTCCTTGACCTTGTCGAGGCCGAAATGATCCGTATCGAGCACGTTCTGGGCAAAGGCCAGATCCTGCTTGACCTTGGAGTTCCTGCCCCATGGGATCGACAGCAGCCAGTCGAGATAGTTGCGCACCACGGTCGATTCAGCCGACATCGGCGACATCGTCCGCAGCTTCTTCAGTTCGGCTTCCGCCTTTTCGCGGGCCTCCTTGGAAAGCTTGGTCTTCTTGATACGCGCCTCGATCTCGGCGGCCTCGTCGCGGCCGTCCTCGCCCTCGCCGAGCTCCTTCTGGATCGCCTTCATCTGCTCGTTGAGGTAGTATTCGCGCTGTGTCTTCTCCATCTGGCGCTTGACGCGCGAGCGGATGCGCTTCTCGACCTGCAGCACCGAGATTTCGGCTTCCATGAAGCCCATCGCCTTTTCCAGCCGTTCCTTGACGGACAGCGTGGCAAGCATCTCCTGCTTCTCGGGGATCTTGATGGCAAGATGCGAAGCGACCGTGTCGGCGAGCTTGGAATAGTCGTCGATCTGGCTGGCGGCACCCACCACTTCGGGCGAGATCTTCTTGTTCAGCTTGACGTAGTTCTCGAAGTCGGTGACCACGGAACGCGCCAGCGCCTCGACCTCGACCTCTTCCTCATCCGGTTCGACCAGCGCCGCAGCACGGGCTTCATGGAAGTCGGGACGGTCGGTGAACGCGACGATTTTCGCACGCGAGGCACCTTCGACCAGCACCTTCACGGTGCCGTCCGGCAGTTTCAGCAATTGCAGCACATTGGCGAGCGTGCCGATGTCAAAGATGGCATCGGGCTCCGGATCGTCGTCGGCGGCATTCATCTGGGTCGCGAGCAGGATCTGCCTTTCCTGACCCATCACTTCTTCCAGCGCCTTGATCGACTTTTCACGCCCGACAAAGAGCGGAACGATCATGTGCGGGAACACCACGATGTCGCGCAGTGGGAGGACTGCGAAGACGCCGTCGCTGGGAGCCTTGGATAATTTGGCCATTGTCCAACCTTTCATGTCGCGGCCGCCAATCGGCCAACCGCGAATCTCATATTAACGACCGAGGATCGTTCCGCCTACCACCGTTTGTGACGGGAGTTTTACAGCACAGAATTCGGCACCACGGCCTTCTGCCATTAGTTGGAGGCACTGAGGGTAAAGATCAAGGGTCAACACGGTCCGTACCTCCAATCCGCACCCAGCACGCGGCGCCATGCGCGGTATGCGACAGCAAAACGGCGCCCCGCGGCGCCGTTTCAGAAAAATCCATTGCCGGCTCACGTCAGGCGCTGACGTTGCCCTTCTTCTCCTTCTGCTCGGAATAGATGTAGAGCGGCCTGGCGTTGCCTGACACCACCTCTTCCGAAATAACCACTTCGCGCACGCCTTCCAGTGCCGGCAGCTCGAACATGGTGTCGAGCAAGATCGCTTCCATGATCGAACGCAGGCCGCGTGCGCCGGTCTTGCGCTCGATGGCGCGCTTGGCGATCGCCGAGAGCGCGTTCTCGTGGAAGGTCAGGTCGACATTTTCCATCTCGAACAGCCGCTGATACTGCTTGACCAGCGCGTTCTTCGGCTCGGTCAGGATTTGGATCAGTGCCGGCTCGTCGAGATCCTCCAGCGTCGCCAAGACAGGCAGACGGCCGACGAACTCGGGAATGAGGCCAAACTTCAAGAGGTCCTCAGGCTCGACCAGGCGGAAAACATCGCCGGTGCGGCGATCCTCGGGCGAAGCGACGATAGCGCCGAAACCGATCGAGGTCTTCCTGCCGCGATCCGAGATGATCTTGTCCAGCCCGGCGAAAGCGCCGCCGCAGATAAATAGGATGTTGGCGGTGTCGACCTGCAGAAATTCCTGCTGCGGATGCTTCCTACCGCCCTGCGGCGGCACGGACGCGACAGTGCCCTCCATGATCTTCAAAAGTGCCTGCTGCACGCCCTCGCCCGATACGTCACGGGTGATCGACGGGTTGTCCGACTTGCGCGAGATTTTGTCGATCTCGTCGATATAGACGATGCCGCGCTGGGCGCGCTCGACATTGTAGTCGGCCGACTGCAACAGCTTCAGGATGATGTTCTCGACGTCCTCGCCGACATAACCGGCTTCGGTCAGCGTCGTCGCGTCGGCCATGGTGAAGGGGACGTCGATGATGCGGGCCAGCGTCTGCGCCAGCAGCGTCTTGCCGCAGCCGGTCGGGCCGATCAGCAGGATGTTCGACTTCGCCAGTTCGACATCGTTGTTCTTGCCGGCATGGGCGAGGCGCTTGTAGTGGTTGTGGACGGCCACCGACAGCACGCGCTTGGCGTAGGGCTGGCCGATGACGTAGTCGTCGAGAACCTTGAGGATTTCCTGCGGTGTCGGCACGCCCTCGCGCGACTTCACCATCGAGGTCTTGTTCTCTTCGCGGATGATGTCCATGCACAGTTCGACGCATTCGTCGCAGATGAACACCGTCGGCCCGGCGATCAGCTTGCGCACTTCGTGCTGGCTTTTGCCGCAAAACGAGCAATAAAGCGTGTTCTTGGAATCACCGCTGTTGTTGCCGACCTTGCTCATTTTCCTGTCCTTTCATGGCCGCCCGCCGATGGTCTGGTTGAAAGGGCGCATATTCAATCTATCGCGGGAATCCGCTGCCGCCAGTGCCCCGGCTCCCGCAACGCATTCCGTACGAAACACAAATCGGAAAACGGGGCAATGATTCGAACAACCCCACGCAAAGCTAAGCCGTCGAAAATCAACATAGCCTTAACGTAGGCAATTGCACCCGTCGAGGGAACAGCCAATTGTGGCCGAAATGCCGCAAGCTGCGCCAAAAGCGCGTAATCCCGCCACTCATTGCCACCGCGTGGCCACCGCGGGACTATAAGGCAATACCTTCGACCGGCTCACGTGACGAAATGACCTTGTCGATGAGGCCGAAATCCCTGGCCTCGTCGGCAGTCATGAAATGGTCACGGTCGAGCGTTCTTTCAATCTCATCGTAGCTCTTGCCGGTGTGCTTGACGTAAACCTCGTTGAGGCGGCGCTTCAGCTTGATGATATCCTGGGCATGGCGCTCGATGTCGGAGGCCTGGCCCTGGAAGCCGCCGGAAGGCTGGTGGACCATGATGCGGGCATTCGGTGTAGCAAAGCGCATGTCCTTGTGGCCGGCAGTCAGGAGCAGCGAACCCATCGATGCGGCCTGGCCGATGCAGAGCGTCGACACGGCGGGCTTGATGAACTGCATGGTATCGTAGATCGCCATGCCGGAGGTGACGACGCCGCCGGGCGAGTTGATATAGAGGTTGATTTCTTTCTTCGGATTCTCCGCTTCGAGGAACAGCAGTTGCGCGCAGACCAGCGTCGCCATGCCGTCCTCGACCGGGCCGGTGATGAAAATGATGCGCTCCTTGAGGAGCCGCGAGAAAATGTCGTAGGCCCGCTCGCCGCGATTGGTCTGTTCGACCACCATCGGAACGAGGTTCATGTAGGTTTCGACGGGGTTCTTCATGGACTATCCCTTTTTGAGGATGGGATTCCGGCGCCGGAGATTTGCAATCGGGCAGAATCGGTTCTGGATCGTTATTGTGTAAATAGGATGCCGGCTCACCCTAGCGCAAGGCCGCCTCTCCTAGCCATCCGGTTAAGTCGAATCAAGGTTTCCAAAGCAAGTTTTGCCCGTCGCCGTGCCGGCAGCCCTCTCCTGCCGTCGGAAGGTCGCTCATGCCTGGCCGGCGTTTAGCGTTTTCTTAACCGCATCGCTTAACGAAAAGTGGTGAAACCGCTTTTTCCAGCCACGGCTTACCCTACAATTCAACGTTGAACTCGCTTCATGCAGTTCAAACAGGGGAGTGCGATGATCAGGAAAGCTGCTTCCTTGGCCCTTACCGGCATCACCGTTCTCGGCATGGCGTCCGAAACGGCTGCCGGCGGACGCGTGATCGAATGCTACGAGCAGGTCAACAGGCCGGCCGTCTACGACACAGTCTATGAGGACGTGCTCGTCAGCCCAGCCGGCCAGCAGGTGGAATACGAAGCGCCAATCTACGGGACGCGCGAGCGCTTGGTGCAGATCGCGCCGGCGCACGTCAGCTACGAGATCGTGCCCGCCATCACCCGCATCATCTACCGCTCCGTGAAGGTTGCTGACGGCGGCTATTCCTGGGAATGGCGCATCATCAATGGCCGCAAGGTGCTGTGCAAGGTCAGGCACAAGGCGCGCTATGAACGCGTGGCCGAAATCGTCGTGGTTGAGCCGGAACGCCGGCGGCGCGTTGTCCTCCCCGCCGAATACGAGAGCGTCGCCGAAGAGGTTCTGGTGCGGCCGGAGCAGCGGCGCATCATCGACATTCCGGCGTCGTATCAGACAGTGGCTCGCCGCTTGGTGGTCAGGGAGGGTTCGTCGAGCTGGCGGCGAGTGCATATTCCGAGGCATTGCCGATACTAGGCGCTCAGGGCGCCTCGGCCCTGAGCCATTTCTTCAGGCCGTCGACATCGTCATTGCCGACGCAGGCCGCAACCCTTCTGCCAACAGCCGCGCCGAACTTGTAGCCGTGGCCGGAGCAGGCCGAGACGACCAGGCATTTGCCTTTCCGGTGGGCCAGGAATCTCTCGTCGACGGTGAAGGTGTAGGCGCAGGTGACCACTTCGGTGACCCTGTACTCCTCGATCCGGGCAATCGGCGGCGAAAACAGGTTGCGGATCGCCTCACCCTCGCCCGGCACCGGCTGGCGGTTCCAGTCGGCATCGCTGGTCGGCACCCTGTGCAGGCCCGAGCCGAATTTCATGCCGGCGCCACCTGTCGGCGGAATTGCGTAGCCGTCGATGGTGCCGCCGACGTTGAGGACGACCGGCGCTGCCTGCCAGGCTGCCTTCAGATCAACCGGCGGTTCGACATAGGCGAGCGCGGTGCGCCAGGTTTTCAGTTCGCCGTCCAGTTCCGGGAACAGTTTCAGGACCCAGGCGCCGGCAGCGACGACGATCCGGTCGGCCTGCATCGTTTCGCCGCTCGCAAGCACGACCTGTCCGGCGTCGGCGTCGATCTCGGCGACCTTGCTGTTTTCGTAGACATTGGCGCCGTTCGCGCGCAGCCACCTGGCGAGGCCCGAAGCGATCTTGCGGCAGTGCAGCGCGCCGCCGTCCGGCGAAAAATATGCATAGCGGAATGAACCAGGTTCTAGGAACGGCCAGCGTTCGACCGCGGCGTCCGGCTCGACCAATTCGAACGGATAATTTCCCGCTTCCATGCCCTCGCGGTATTCCTCCGCCTCATCTCCCGGCTCGCGCGAAATACAGATGAAGCCGCGCGGATCGAGATGGCTTTCACCGAGATCGGCCCACATCTCGTCCCAGGCCTCATAGGCTTCGGTGATCAGCCGGCCGTAGCCCGTTCCGGCCCGGTAGGCGCGGCGAATAATGCGATGGTGGTCGCCGGAGGCGGCGAGCGGATTGGGAATCGATCCCTGCTCGACGATCGAGACGAGGTGACCAGCCTTGACCAGCGACCACGCCGTCGAAAGTCCGGCAATGCCTGCACCGACCACGATCACATTCATGAAAACTGTCCTTCCGCAACCGCTTCGGCGGCTCACCTCACGGCAGGGCCAACATACGGTCTGGCACCAGACTGGCAAGCCGCGCTAATGATCTGGCATGACCGAATTGAAGCCGCCCTACCTTGCCTTTGATCCAGCCACGCGCAGCCTGCGGCTCGATCCGCACGAGCCGGCTTTCTTCCACAATCCATACGAGGCCTACACCTTCCTGCATGGCGCATCGAACGCCTTCTTCTGGGAAGAATTTGGCTTCTGGTGCTTTGGCGGCTTCGACGATGTCAACCGTCTGCTGCGCGATCGCCGCTTCGGCCGCCAGAACCCGGCCGGCATTCCGGACAGCCGAGGCATCGGCCAGGACCGTACGCATCTCAGCGCATTCGACGGCGTCGAGGCCAATTCGATGCTGGAGCTGGAGCCGCCTGTCCACACACGGCTCAGAACGCTGGTCAACCGCGCCTTCGTCTCGCGCCAGATCGAGCGGCTCAGGCCGCGCGTCGAGGCGCTGGCCAACGAACTGATCGACCGCTTCGAACCAGGAGAAGTCGACCTGCTGCCGGCGCTCGCCGCTCCCTTGCCGATCACCATCATTGCCGAGATGCTCGGCGTGCCGGTCGACATGGGGCCGCAGCTGCTCGACTGGTCGCATCGGATGGTCGCCATGTACATGCACGGCCGCACCCGCGAGACCGAAGAGACGGCCAATCGCGCGGCGCGGGACTTTTCGCATTTTTTGCGCGGCTACGTCGCCGAGCGGCGAAAGAGGCCGGGCGACGATCTTCTGTCGCTGCTGATTGCGGCGCAGGAGGACGGCCAGAAACTGTCGGAGGACGAGCTGGTATCCTCGGCCATCCTTTTGCTCAATGCCGGCCATGAGGCAACTGTCCACCAGACCGGCAATGCGGTGCGGTCGATCCTCGCACAAGGCGGCGATCCACGCCGCTTCTTCACCTCGTCGGAAGCAACAGCCGCGACGGTCGAAGAGTGCCTGCGCTTCGACGCGCCGCTGCACATGTTCACGCGCTACGCCTATCAGAAGGTCGAGGCCGGGCCTGGTATCGTCGTCCAGCCGGGCGAGACGATCGGTCTGCTGCTCGGCATGGCCAATCACGACCCGGCGGCCTTTGCCGAGCCCTTCGCCTTCAGGCCGGGCCGCGCCGACCAGAAGAACGTATCGTTCGGCGCCGGCATTCATTTCTGCATCGGCGCGCCGCTCGCCCGGCTCGAATTGCAGGTGTCGCTGAAAACCCTGTTCGACCGGCTACCGCAGCTGCATCTTGCCGAACAGCCGCGCTTGCGCGACACCTATCATTTCCATGGGCTGGAAACGCTCGCCGTGCGCTTTTGAGCATTCGTCCGGCAGGCTCAGCCGCAGGGGTGATCAAAGCTTGATCACATACTCCTTGCGAGTCGTTTCAAACACTTCCCAGCTGCCCTTAAAGCCCGGCCTCAGCACGAAGCTGTCGCCTGCCCTGACAGTGCGCGCATCGCCGCCGTCTTCGGCGATCACCGAAACCCCTGACAGGATGTGGGAGAACTCCCACTCATCATATTCGATGCGCCATTTGCCTGGCGTCGCTTCCCAGACGCCGGCATAAAGGCCGCCGTCCTGTTCCTCGACATTCCAGGTGCGGAATTTCGGATCGCCCGAAATCAGGCGATCCGGCGCCGGCGCGCCAAGTTCCGGTTCGACGGTGTCGACGCCGACGGAAAGAAATTTCGGCGGAGTCATGGCGATCAAACCTTGGCGAGAGCCTGTTCCAGATCGGCGACGATGTCGTTGACGTCCTCGATACCGACCGAAAGCCTGACTGTGTCCGGCCCTGCCCCCGCGTTGATCTTCTGCTCGTCGGAAAGCTGGCGATGCGTGGTCGATGCCGGGTGGATGACCAGCGACTTGGTGTCGCCGACATTGGCCAGGTGCGAGAACAATTCGAGCGCTTCGACGAATTTGATGCCCGCCGCATAGCCGCCCTTCAACCCGAAGGTGAACACCGCGCCGGCGCCAAGCGGCGAGTACTTCTTCTGCAGCGCATTGTTCTTGTCGCCGGGCAGGCCGGGATAGGACACCCAGGCGACCTTGGGGTGCTTGGAGAGCCATCCGGCGACCGCCGCCGCATTGTCGCAGTGGCGCTGCATCCTGAGCGGCAACGTCTCCAGGCCAGTCAGGATAAGGAATGCATTGAACGGCGAAAGCGCCGCGCCGATATCGCGCAGGCCAAGCACGCGGGCAGCGATGGCGAAGGCGAAATTGCCGAAGGTCTCGTGCAGGACGAGGCCGCCATATTCGGGGCGCGGCTCCGACAGCATCGGATATTTGCCCGACTTCGACCAGTCGAAGGTGCCGCCGTCGACGATGGCGCCGCCGATGGAATTGCCGTGACCGCCGATGAACTTGGTCAGCGAATGCACGACGATGTCGGCGCCATGTTCGATCGGCCGCAGCAGATAGGGCGAGGCCAGCGTGTTGTCGACGATCAGCGGCAGGCCGTGCTTGCGTGCAACGTCGCCGATCTTCTCGATGTCGACGAAGACGCCGCCCGGATTGGCCAGGCTTTCGATGAAGATTGCCTTGGTCCTGTCGTCGATCTGGCTCTCGAAGCTCGAGATGTCATTGGTGTCGGCCCAGCGCACCTGCCAGCCGAAATTCTTGAAGGCATGACCGAACTGGTTGATCGAGCCGCCGTAAAGCTTTGTCGCTGAAACGAAATTGTCGCCGGGCTGCATCAGATTGTGGAAGACCAGCACCTGCGCGGCATGGCCGGAGGCGACCGCAAGGCCTGCCGTGCCGCCTTCGAGTGCCGCGATGCGCTCTTCCAGCACCGCCTGGGTCGGGTTCATGATGCGGGTATAGATGTTGCCGAACGCCTTCAGCCCGAACAGCGAGGCGGCATGGTCGGCATCGTCGAAGACGAAGGAGGTCGTCTGGTAAATCGGCGTCGCTCGCGCGCCGGTCGCCGGATCCGGCTTGGCGCCGGCATGGACGGCGAGCGTGTTGAAACCGGGCGTGCGGGCCATCGAAAAACCTCCCTTTGAACCTTCTGAAAAGCGCGCCGCATTCTTGGCGGAGCCCGGCTCCGAATGCAAAGAAGAAAATGCCCTTCCCCGTGACAACGGCGGGCGGGGCTGGCGGAAAAATACAGCAGAACTGGAAGATTATTTCTGGCGAACGCCGAAACTCTGGAATCCCGGGCGCATCAGCGGCTTTTTCGACGACAAGACGCCGGAATTGACGCCGGTCCAGCCGATCTCGCCGGACAGCTTGCCGTATTCGATCTTCGGGCAACGGTTCATCACCACCTTGACGCCGGCGGCCTCGGCACGCGCGGCGGCCTCGTCATTGCGCACACCAAGCTGCATCCAGATGACGTTCGGCAGCGGATCGAGCCGCAAGACCTCCTCGACGATGCCCGGCACTGCCACGGAGCCGCGAAAGACGTCGACCATGTCGATTGGCTCTGGAACATCGGCCAGCCTGGCATAGGTCATCCGCCCGAGGATTTCCTTGCCGGCCTGGCCGGGATTGATCGGGAACACCGAAAACCCCTTGCCGAGCAGATATTTCAGCACAAAGTAGCTCGGCCGCACGTCATTGGCCGACGCGCCGACCATGGCGATGGTCTTCACCGAATTGAGGATGCCGGCGATATAGGCGTTGTCGTAGGCGTCGTGGTTCATGCCTTGTCATACAGCGCTTCGGAGTGAGGTGCCAACAGCCGAGCAAGTGGCTTGCAATGGGCCAGAGGGGAACCTCGTCAGCCGGGCAGCGAGATCGTTCCGTCTTCCGCAATCGGAAAGGCCGGATTGTGCGCGACTTCCCAGACATGCCCGTCGGCATCGGCGAAATATCCATACCAGCCGCCCCAGAAGGCGCGGCCAGCCGGCTTGACGATACGGCCGCCGGCTTTCTCGGCCATCGCCAGCACTGCATCGACCTCGGCGTCGGAGCGGGTGTTGTAGGCGAGATAGACGGCCGACGGCGCCTTGGAGAAGGTAACGCCCGAATCCTCTTCGGCGCTTTGCCGCGGGAACAGGCCGAGAATGGCGCCGCCCATCTGGAAGAAGGCAACGCCCTCGGTGATCCCGGCATGGCGCTTCAGGCCCATCGCCTCGTAGAAGTGCACGGCGCGGTCGAGATCGTCCGTGGCGATGGTGATGATGGAGACGCGCGGTTCCATACCCGCCTCCTATTCCTCCGGCCATTCCGGCTTGCGCTTGCCGATGAAGGCGCCGATGCCCTCTTCCGCATCGCGCGCCAGCATGTTCTCGACCATGACGCGCCCGGTGTAGTCATAGGCCTCGGCCAGCCCCATCTCGGCCTGCTCATAAAACGCTTCCTTGCCGATCTTGACGACCAAGGACGATTTGGAGGCAATGGTTTGCGCGTATTTGGTGACGATTTGATTCAGATATTCGCGCGGCACGACGCGGTTGACCAAGCCGAATTCCTTGGCGGTTACCGCATCGATCGTCTCGCCGGTCAAAAGCATCTCCATGGCGTACTTGCGCGAGACGTTGCGCGACAGCGCGACCATCGGCGTCGAGCAGAACAGGCCGATATTGACGCCAGGCGTGCAGAAGGTCGCCTCGTGCGAGGCGATGGCGAGGTCGCAGCTGGCGACCAGCTGCAATCCGGCCGCTGTCGCCAGGCCATCGACTTCGGCGATCACCGCCTTAGGATGGCGAACGATCGCCTGCATCAGGGAAGCGCAGGCGGAAAACGTCTTTTCGAAGAAGGCCCTGCCGCGATCGGCATCGGCGCGGTGCGCGCTCAACTCCTTGAGGTCGTGCCCGGCGCAGAACACTTTGCCGGTCGCCCCAAGCACGATGACGCGGACGGATTTGTCGGCCTTGGCGCGGTCGAGTTCCGCCGTCAGCGCCGCCATCATTGCAAGCGAAAGAGCGTTGGCCGGCGGATTGGCGAGCGTCAGGCGCAGCACGCCGTTGTCCAGCCTGGAGACGACCGGCCCTTCGGCAACGGCAGGCTTGATGGCGACGATTTCGGCCATGATCGTTCCTCTGCGATTCCGGATCGGTGATGAACTAATCTAGTATGCCGTCTCGCTTCGTCCAACTCCCTCGTCCGCTTCTGCCCTAATGAATGGCCGTTGCCAGAAACGCCACGTCGCGTTCATACAAGCAGGGCGCAAACCGGGAGACTGAAATGCCTGCCCAAAGCAATCTCCAGCCGATGCTGGCGGCTGCCGAAATCAACACGCTGATGGCAACCGTTTTCCCGCAGCTCAACGACCAGTTCACCTTCTATGAGGCGTTGGAGGTGTTTCCAGGCGGCTGTATCGTGCGACTCAATGCCGACGAGCGCCATTTGCGCCCCGGCGGCACCGTGTCGGGTTCGGCGCTGTTCACGCTGGCCGACATAGGCGGCTATGTCTGCGTGCTATCGCATGCCGGACCGGATGCGCTTTCGGTCACCACCAGCCTCAACATCAATTTCGTCCGCAAGGCCGAGGCCGGGCCGATCGACGGCCATTGCCGCATCCTGAAGCTGGGCAAGAGCCTGATGGTGTTCGACATCGACATCGTCGCCGGGCCTGAGAGACACACGGTAGCGCACGCAACGGGCACCTATTCGATCCCACCAAGGCGGGTACCGGCCTGATGCTTTCTATTGAATTTTTTGTTGATGTGTATATATGTGCGCACAGGGATTTTTGTTTGAGCGTGACAGCCGCAAAATCGTGAAGCGTCTCGAGGATGATGGTTTCGAGCTGGTTTCCGTACGCGGCTCGCATCACAAGTTTCGAAAGGGCGAGATCGTGTTGATCGTTCCGCATCCGGAGAAGGATCTACCAACCGGTACAGCTCGCGCCATCTCCAAACAAGCGGGCTGGATATAGGTACCTGGAGCGTCTTGGAGGCTGAGATGAAGAACTATTTCGCGTTGGTCGATAAAGATCCCAACAGCGCGTTCGGCATTCGCTTTCCCGACATTCCCGGCTGCTTTTCAGCCGCGGACGAGGCGGAAGACATCGTTCCGAATGCAGTCGAAGCGTTGCAACTGTGGGCGGAGGACATGCCTGTTCCCGAACCGTCCAGCCATGAGGCGATCGTTGCGCTTGCGGATATACGCAAAGCACTTGCTGAAGGAGGCTATCTGGTCTCGGTACCACTCATCGACAATGACAGCGCCGTCGTAAGGGCGAATGTAACTTTCGAGCGCGGCGTCTTGCGGGCGATCGACGCCGCAGCGCGCGACCGAGGCATAACGCGATCGGCATTCCTCTCCAGCGCAGCTCGCAAGGAAATCGAGGCAAAGCACTGAACTCACCTGACACAGGGCCAAAATCGCGATGTGGTAAAATCATACCTTTAACTCAAATCCTTGTTTTCATTTAAGTTTATCTTCCAGCAATCATTTCATGCGCCTTGACGCGATAACCACCCTCCCCTATAAACCGTGACGAAGCAGCGGCCCGCAAAGGCCGCCGTTTTGTTATTGGCGACGGCAAGTGCCTTTTGCCAATCCAAGCAACAAGAAACGCCTTCTTTTGAAGGTCCGAACCGAAAGCAACAATCCATGGCAACCTTTTCGCAGAAGCCTGCGGATGTGGTGAAGAAGTGGGTGCTGATCGACGCCGAGGGTCTCGTCGTCGGCCGTCTCGCCACTGTCATCGCCAATCATCTTCGCGGCAAGCACAAGCCCACCTTCACCCCGCACGTCGACGACGGCGACAACGTTATCGTCATCAATGCCGACAAGGTGGTGTTCACCGGCAAGAAGTTCACCGACAAGGTCTATTACTGGCACACCGGCCACCCCGGCGGCGTCAAGGAGCGCACCGCGCGCCAGCTGCTCGAGGGCCGCTTTCCCGAGCGTGTCGTCGAAAAGGCCGTCGAACGCATGATCCCGCGCGGCCCGCTCGGCCGACGCCAGATGAAGAATCTCCGCGTCTATGCAGGCACGGAACATCCGCATGTCGCCCAGCAGCCCGTTGTCCTCGACGTGGCCAAGCTGAACGCCAAGAACAAGAAGGTTTCGTAAGATGGCTGAGCTTTCCTCGCTCGCAGAACTCGGAACTGCCACCGGTAACACCAACACCCAGCCGGCGGCACCCGTCCATGTCCAGAAGCTCGACAAATCGGGCCGCGCCTATGCCACCGGCAAGCGCAAGAACGCCATCGCGCGCGTCTGGGTGAAGCCCGGCTCCGGCAAGATCGTCGTCAACGACAAGGTGTTCGCCGAATATTTCGCGCGTCCGGTCCTGCAGATGATCCTCAACCAGCCGATCATCGCGGCCAACCGCGCCGGCCAGTACGACATCGTTGCCACCGTCATCGGCGGCGGCCTTTCCGGCCAGGCCGGTGCCGTGCGCCACGGCATCTCCAAGGCGCTGACCTATTACGAGCCGGCGCTGCGCGCCGTACTCAAGAAGGGCGGCTTCCTGACCCGCGACAGCCGCGTCGTCGAGCGCAAGAAGTACGGCAAGGCGAAGGCCCGCCGGAGCTTCCAGTTCTCCAAGCGCTAAGCGCTGCGCAATTACACGCTATCGAAAGGCCGCCTCCGGGCGGCCTTTTCATGAATGGCGGCAACCAATCACCGGCGGCAGGCGCGGCTCGCTCGCATCGTGGCAGACTTCAGGCCTTGATGAAGTCGATAAACGCCCGGAGCGGCGCCGGCACGAGGCGCCGGCCGGGATAATAAAGGAACGGCCCGGAGAAGCTCTGCCACCAGGGTTCAAGCAGCGGCTCGAGCGCCCCGCTCTCGAAATGAGGGCGTAGCCAATCTTCGAACAGGCTGATGATGCCGGTGCCAGCGATGGCTGCATCGACTTTGAGGTCCGTCGCCCCGCCCAGGGTCACGAGAAGCGGCCCCGTCGGGTCGACCCGCACCACCTCGCCGTCGCGCTCGAATTCCCACGGCGGCATCGCACGGCTGGCAAAGCGGCCGCGCAGGCAGGCGTGGCCGAGCAGGTCGCTCGGGTGTTGCGGCCGGCCATGACGATCCAGGTAGGCAGGGCTGGCGGCGGTGGCGAAGCGCTGCACGCGCGGTCCGATCGGCACGGCGATCATGTCCTGCTCCAGCCGCTCGTCGTAGCGGATGCCGGCGTCGCAGCCGGCCGCCAGCACATCGACGAAGCTTTCCTCAGCGATCACCTCCAGCCGGATGCCGGGATAGGCGGCAAGGAACCGCGGGACGATGCTGGGCAGGACCAGCCGCGCCGCGCTGACCGGCACGTTGAGGCGCAACAAGCCCGCCGGCCTGTCGCGAAAGCCGTTCACCACGTCGAGAGCCGACTCCACCTCGGTCAAGGCTGGACCGAGCCGCGCCAGCAGGCCTTCGCCGGCCTCCGTCAGGACGACGCTGCGGGTCGTCCTGTTGAGCAGCCTGACACCGAGCTGCGTCTCCAGACGCCGCACGGCCTCGCTCAACCCCGACGCGCTGCCGCCGCTGGCGCGGGCGCCATCGCGAAAACCCTTGGCGCGCGCTACGGCCACGAAAGCGTTCAGATCCCCGAGATCGATCTTCATTGTTCGTCATTCCGCACAGCCTGTGCGGATTGTACCCAATTATCATTGGATCGGACAGCGTCTATCTGTGCGCCATCCCTGAAGGAGAAAGACCATGTCCAGTATCGACCAGTCCGGCACATTCATCCTCGGCGACCGCAAAGTCAGACGGCTCGGCTACGGCGCCATGCAACTCGCAGGGCCCGGCGTCTTCGGGCCACCAAAGGACCACGACACGGCATTGGCCGTGCTGCGCGAAGCCGTTGCACAAGGCGTCAATCACATCGACACCAGTGACTTCTATGGCCCGCACGTGACTAACCTGTTGATCCGCGAAGCGCTCGCACCCTATCCTGACGACCTCGTTATAGTCACCAAGATCGGCGCCAGGCGCGGCCAGGGCGGATCGTGGCTGCCGGCCTTCTCGGCCCAAGAACTCACCCAGGCGGTGCACGACAATCTGCACAATCTCGGGCTCGACGTGCTGGAGGCGGTCAACCTTCGGATCATGTTCGACGCGCATGGCCCCGCCGGAGGGTCGATCGAGGCGCCGCTTGCGACGCTCGCCGAGCTTCAGCGACAGGGCCTCGTGCGCCACATCGGGCTGAGCAACGTCACCGCTGCGCAGATCGCCGAAGGCCGCAGGATTTGCAAGATCGTCTGCGTGCAGAATCAGTACAATCTGGCGCATCGGGGCGACGATGCCTTGATTGACGATCTCGCCCGCGACGGCATCGCCTATGTGCCGTTCTTCCCGCTTGGCGGCTTCAATCCGTTGCAGTCGTCGACCTTGTCCAAGGTCGCCGCACGCCTCGGCGCCACGCCCATGCAGGTCGCGCTCGCCTGGCTGCTTCGCCGCGCGCCCAACATTCTTCTGATCCCAGGCACGTCTTCCGTCGCGCATCTCAGGGAGAACCTCGCCGCGGGCGATCTCGCGTTGCCCGAAGATGCGATCGAGGAATTGGACAGTATCGCCGGAACTGTCCCCGCTCACGCGTAGCGCGGCAATCGCTCTGGTTCGTGCCCGGCGTTAGTTAATGCTGGCCGTATTCGCCGGCTCGGCCGGGCGCTTCTCACCGGCGTAGGGCACGCGAAAACCGTTCGCCGCCAGCCAACCGATGGCCGCCTTCGGTTCGTCGGTCTGGATGATGGTGGCGCCGCGCTCGACCCAGAAGCCGTAGGTCTCGCGCGGCAGGCTGGCCGCGACCGCCAGCTCGTCGCCGCGACCGCCGGCGAGGAAGCCGCCCGGCTTGTTGACGATGGCATAGGTGTCGGCCCAGATGTGCCAGTCGCCCCTTACCGCCAGCGCGCGCATGCGCGGGCTGAACAGCGGGCCGCCGGTCTCCGTCAGCGTCTCTGATCCCATGCGCCAGTTGATCATCTCGACTGCGCGCATCGGGAAGGCCCGGCTCAGTTCCTCGGCAAACATGGCGTCGCGAACCGCGTCATCGGCGATGATCGGCATGAACTGGAAGCCGCTGCCGATCTCGGCCATGGCAGCCTTGACCCTGGCGATCCTCTCCGCATTCCACAGGTTCTCTTTGACGATCACCTGTTCGGCCATGCCGAGATCGCGGGCGACGGCGACCATGCCGGCGAGGCTTCCGGTGTCGAGCTTGTTGTCGAGGTTGACGAGAATCCTGTCCCTGGTCGCCACCAGCATCTCGCGCAACGTCGAGACCGTCTCGCCCGTAACGGCGCCGGTGCCTTCGATCACCAATCGGCAGGTCTTGAGTTCGGCCAATGTGCGGTTGACCACCTCGCCCTTGCAGGTCGTGGTGCGGTCAAGCCAGCTGTCATGCATGACGACGAATTCTCCGTCCTTCGAGCGCCTGATGTCGACCTCGACGATTTCGGCGCCCATTGCGATCGACGCCTCGACGGCGGCGATCGAGTTTTCGGGATAGAGCGTCTTGCCGGCCTGCATGCCGCCGGCGCGGTGCGCGGCCACCATCACATGGTCGCGCCATTGGTTGGCGTGCTCGAAACGGTCGAGAATCTGCCTGGCGCGCGTTTCACCCGCCAATGCCTGGCCAAGGGAGACCACCAGCGCCGCGGAAAGCAGAAGGCTCAGCCAAATCGTTCGCATGAGACAAGTCGTTCGCACGAGAATCGCTCCGTACCGGGATCGCACCCCGGTTAAGCGATGCCCGTGACAGGCAGGTGAACGAAGCCGGCTTCGCAAACGCAGGAAAATCAGATCAATGCCGGCCGAAGCAGCCGTTGGCGGCTACTTTCGGTTATTTACCAGGCAATCTCCGGGCCGGCCATGCGGGGTTCGCCTGGCGAGCAAGGATTTGTGACCGGATCGAATGGCCGTGATCCTCCGCAGGGGTCGCAATTCTGAGAATTATGTCCAATAAGGTTGCGCGTCGACGCACAGGAGATCGCTTCATGCCGCCAAGGACCATCGATCACGCCTTCACCACCCGCTCCAGGACGGGCGCGTCGTTTGAGCCGACCTATGCCGGCGCGCTGTCGTTCATGCGGCGCAAATATTCGAAGGACGTGAAGGGCGCCGATGTAGTGGTGTGGGGCATTCCCTTCGATGCGGCGGTCACCAATCGGCCGGGCGCTCGTTTCGGACCGCAGGCGATTCGCCGCGCCTCGGCCATCCTCGACAACGATCCGCAATATCCGTTTTCGCGCGACCTGTTCGAACAGCTTGCTGTGATCGACTTTGGCGACTGCCTGCTCGACAGCGGCAATCACCAGAAGACGCCTGCCACGATCGAGCGCGAAGCGGCGAAGATCTTGAAATCCGGCGCCTTTCTGCTTTCACTCGGCGGCGATCATTTCGTCACCTGGCCGCTGCTCAAGGCGCATGCCGCCATCCACGGCCCGCTGGCCCTGGTGCAGTTCGACGCACATCAGGACACCTGGCCCGACGACGGCAAGCGCATCGATCACGGCTCCTTCGTCGGCCGTGCGGTCAAGGAAGGCATCATCGATCCCGACCGCTCGATCCAGATCGGCATCCGAACCCATGCGCCCGACACATTCGGCATCAAGATCCTATATGGCCATGAAGTGGAGGAAATGCGGGCGTCCGACATCGCCTATGCCATCGTCGACCGTACGGGCGGCAAGAAGACCTACGTCACTTTCGACATCGATTGTCTGGATCCGGCTTTTGCGCCCGGCACGGGAACGCCGGTCGCGGGAGGCCCGTCTTCGGCAAAGATCCTGTCGGTGCTGCGCCAGATCAACCAGGTCGATATCGTCGGCGCCGACGTCGTCGAGGTTGCGCCAGCCTATGATCACGCCGATATAACGGCAATTGCCGGCTCGATGGTGGCCATGCACTATCTCGGGCTGCTGGCGGAACGAAAGGCCCGGCTCGAGGACATGAACCAGAGCAACCACAGCGTTGCCGGATTGAATCAGGCAAGCGGCATATAGCTTTGAGATAACAGGAATTTTGGCAGGCAATGAAACCGAAAATCTTCATCGACGGCGAGCACGGCACCACCGGTTTGCAGATAAGGGCGCTGCTTGCCGAGCGCGGCGACCTGGAAATCATCTCCATCCCGGCCGAACGCCGCAAGGAAACGGCAGCGCGCGCCGAGTTCCTCAATGCCGCCGATGTTGCGATCCTCTGCCTACCGGACGCGGCCGCTAAGGAAAGCGTTTCGCTGATCGCCAATGACACCACCAAGGTGATCGACGCCTCGACGGCGCATCGCGTCGCCGAGGGCTGGGAATATGGTTTCGCCGAAATGGAAAAGGAACAGGCGAAGAAGATCGCTTCGGCGAAGCGCGTCGCCAATCCGGGCTGCTGGCCGCAAGGACCGATCGCGACGCTGCGGCCGCTGGTTGCGGCGGGGCTGTTGCCGGCCAATTTTCCGGTCACCGTCAACGGCATTTCCGGCTATTCCGGCGGCGGCCGGCCGATGATCGAGGATTATGTCGCCAAGGGCGAAGATGCGCCGGAATTCCTGCCCTACGGGCTGACGCTGCAGCACAAGCACGTGCCTGAGCTAAGGACCTATGCCAAGCTTTCGCACGATCCGATCATGCAGCCGGCAGTCGGCAATTTCGCGCAAGGCATGATCACCGTGGTGCCGCTGCAACTCGGCGGCCTCGACCATGTGCCGACCGGCGCCGAGCTTCATGCGGCAATCGCCGATCATTTCGCTTCCATCGATGGCGGCGTGGTCGAGGTGGCGCCGTATCTGCATCAGGAACGCATGCCCGACATCGATCCGGAGATCTACAACGGCACCAACCGGATGAAGCTTTATGTCTTTGCCAATGATAACAGGGCGCAGGCGCTGCTGATTGCCGTCTACGACAATCTCGGCAAGGGCGCCTCGGGCGCCGCTGTGCAGAACATGGATCTGATGCTCGGCCTTTGAATGGATGCGCCGAGATTTCCAAAGCGCTGGAAGGTCGGCGCGCCGGAGCTCATTGCCGAAACGTTCGGTAGCCGCATCTGGAAAGTTGTTCGCGAGGACGGCTCACCGGCAATCGTCAAGGATCTAAAGCCTTTCGACGATGTGGAGGACGAGTTGCGTGGCGAGCATTTCCTCACCTGGCGACGCGGCGAAGGCGCGGTGCGGCTGCTCGGCCGCGACGGCCACCGCATGCTGCTCGAATACGCCGGCGAAATCTCGCTGTCACAGATCATTGCGGATCAGGACGACAATGCCGCCACCGCCATCGCGGCCGAGGTGATGGCAAGACTGGTCTCGCCGTCGAAGCACGCCGCCCCGCCGGACCTTCAGCCGTTGCGGAGACGGTTTTCCAGCCTGTTCAAAAAGGCGAAGGCCGATCGCGCCGCCGGCGAAAAGAGCCTGTATGTCGAAGCTGCCGAAATCGCGGAACGGCTGTTGTCCAATCCGCACGACGTACGGCCGCTGCATGGCGACCTGCATCACGACAACATCATGCACGGTCCACGCGGCTGGCTGGCGATCGATCCGAAGGGCGTCCTCGGCGACCTGGGTTTCGACGCCGCCAACATGTTCTACAACCCACTCGACCGAGATGATCTTTGCCTCGATCCGAGGCGGATCGCCCATATGGCGCAAGTCTTTGGCGCCACGCTCGGCCAGACGGGGCCTGCCGTACTGGACCACGCCGTTGCCTATGGCTGCCTGTCGGCTGCATGGCACCATGAAGATCGCAATGCGGTCGACGAAAACCGCGAGCTGGCGATTGCCGCAGCAATCTGGCGGGTGCGGCTCAGCCTCTGAGAGCGATCTCGTGGGGCAGCGGGTAAGCGCCCTTGGTACCGCGCCAATGCGCAGCGGCGAAGCCCAGCAGAACCAGCGCGAATGCCTGATGCGTCAGGGCCATGTGCAGCGGCACCTGCATCAACAGGGTGCCGATGCCGATCGACGCCTGCACCACGACAATCAGGAACAGCAGCGTCGCGCGTCGGGCATGCGTCGTGCCGGGCAGACGCCGGCGTGTCGCGATCATATGCCAGAGCGCGACCGCGAAGATCGTGTAGGCGCCGAGCCGGTGGACGAATTGCACCGTCTTCGGGTTTTCGAAGAAATTGCGCCATGCCGGCTCGAGCAGCAGCAGGTCGCCGGGGACCAGCTTGCCGTCCATCAGCGGCCAGGTGTTGTAGCTCAAGCCGGCGTCTAGCCCTGCGACCAGCCCGCCGAGATAGATCTGGACCAGCGCCAGCAGCACCAGGAAGCCGGCCAGACGTTGCGTCGAGCGGTCGGCGGCAGGTTCCGAGTGCGGCGCCAGCCCACGCGCGACCACCATGGTCGCCGTGAAGATCAGCGCCGCCAGCGTCAGATGCGTCGCCAGCCGATATTGGCTGACCGAAACCCGTTCAACCAACCCGGACGCCACCATCCACCAGCCTATTGCGCCCTGCAGAGCGCCGAGAAGGAGGATGCCCGACAACTTCGTGCCGAGGCCCCGCTCGATGCGGCGCGTCGCCCAGAAGAACAGCAGCGGCAGGGCGAAGACCACGCCGACACTACGCGCCAGGATGCGGTGCACCCATTCCCACCAGAAGATCGATTTGAACGCCTCGATGCTCATGCCGTTGTTGAGTTCGGCATATTGCGGGGTCTGCTGGTAGCGCAGGAACTCCTCCTGCCACTCGGCATCATTGAGCGGCGGGATGACGCCGTGTATCGGCTGCCATTCGGTGATCGACAGGCCGGAATTGGTGAGCCTTGTAGCGCCGCCGACCAGTACCAGCGCAAACAGCACCAGGAGCACGACATAGAGCCAACCGCGTACCAGCGCGCGGTTGCGAAGGTCGCGATCGCGGGCGGCGAAAGGCGCGGCATCGGATATGGCAGCAGCCATGGATTTGTCCCGGCAGTTGAAGTCGCGGATTGGTGAACCATCGCAACCCGGCTTGCAAGACCGGACAGCGCGGCACGCCGTCGCGCCGTTTCTGGCGGGTTGCGCGTATTGGCTGTTCGGCCTAAGCGATAGCGATCAACGAGATCGCGCCATGCCCATTCGCCTGAAAAAGCTGATCGGAAGCTTCCTGCTGGTAGTGCTGGTCATTGTCTATGCGCTGGTCGCCTCGATCGTGGCGGTCGCCCAATTGTCGCAGTCCGGGCCGCTGGCGCACTTCATCTTCTTCCTGCTCAGCGGGCTTTTGTGGGTGCTGCCGGCGATGGGCATCATCAAATGGCTGATCCTGGAGCCGCGGCCGAAGGGGCGAGGCAACAGTTAGATCGTCACCACCGTCTTGCCGGCATTGGCCAGCGGCGTCGTCACGCCCGACAACATTGTTCGGATGTGGGCGACGCTCTGATAGCGGCCATTGACCGAAATGCGCGGCAGGGCGTGCAGGAAGCCGGCATGCTCGGCGCGGAGTATGCCGTGGCGGGTCGTCACCGCCGAGGCGTAGCCGGCATCGCGGGCTAGGCCTACTTCGCGGCGGCCGACGGCACTGGCATAACCGTAGGGATAGGCGAAATGGCGCGGTTCCTCGCCGAGTTTGGCCTGCAATATGCGCTTGACGTCGCCGATCTCATGTCGCGCATCGCTCTCGGGAAGCCGCTTCAGATTGCAGTGATTGACGCTATGTGCGCCGATCGTCACCAGCGGGTGCCCGGCCATGGTGCGGATCTCGTCCCAGTTCATCAGCGTGCTCGGGCGCGGACCACCCAATTCGATGCCGTTCGAGCGCGCCAGATCGCGCAACACCGCACGCTGGTCCTGCTCGCGCACCTTCAGCGTCAGATGAGCGTGCAGGCGCGCATTGGCCTGGACCTTTTTTCCCGGACTCGAGCAGTCGATTGTCACCGGGCCAGCGGGCGTCGTCAGCGTCAGGCGATCGCGCGCATTGACGATGTCCTCGACCACGTCCCACCACAAATCGGCAGCGCCGTCGATCAGCCCCGGCGCGACGTAGATGGTGATCGGCGCGCCGTGTTTCTCCAGCACCGGCAGCGCCTCGGTCATGTTGTCTCGATAGGCGTCGTCGGCGGTGATTGTCGCAAACTGGCCGTCCTTGTCGCCAGCCTTGATGCGCTCGATCGCCTCGTCAAGCGTGACGAAACTGTAGCCGTTCGCCTTCATGTCGGCGATCACGGTGTCGAGGAACCCGGGCGCGATGTTCAAGTGGCGGTTGACGCCGTTCGGCTTTTCCGGCGTCGCGGTAACCCGATGCAGCATCAGGATGGCGCCAAGGCCGCCGATAAACGGCTTGGCCAGCGGCGCGAGACCGGAATAGCGGGCGATATTGAGCGCCAGTTTGCGGATTGCCTCGCCCCCGTCGATCATTCATTCACCTTTTGCGCCTAAGCTCATCAAGCATGGAATGCGCCTGCGCGGGACCCCCAATCGCGACGAATACGCCCTAAGGATTGAGGTATGGTTGACGCCACCGCGTCATTTGACGGCAATCGGCTGGCAAGCAGCGAGGCGTCGCCGTGTGCCTTGCCGGCCGGCAAAGCCGGCCTGTCAACCTCGGTCGCCGATAGTGCGGCGTTGGCGGCGTACGCAGAATTCTGCCATTCGGCGCTTTTTGCCCCTGCGCAAAGCGCAGGCTGGATCCTGAACTGGGCCGCACATACCGGCGCCGACGTTGTCGTTGCGACGCTGCGCGCCGAGGACAGGCCGGTTTTCTCACTGGCGCTGGAGGTCACTCGCAGTGGAGCGTTCCGCGTCGCCCGGTTCATGGGCGGCCGCCATGCAAACGGCAATTTTGCCGCCGCCGACCCGCAATGGCTGGCGAATGCCGATAGCGCGGCGATCCGCTCGATGCTGGCTGCGATTGCCAAGGCGCGGCGCGACATCGATCTTGTTGCGCTGGAGCGGTTGCTGCCCGATCTCGACGGCGTTGCCAACCCGCTCTCCGCCTTGCCGCATTTTTCGAGCCCCAATCTGTCGCTGGCCGCCGGTCTTGTGGGAGGATTTGACGCACTGCTCACCCGCGTGAGCGGCAAGCGCAGGCGCAAGAAGCATCGCTCGCAGGCGCGCAAGTTCGAGGCCGTTGGCAGCTATCGTCGCATCGAGGCGAGAACTTCGGACGAGGTGCACACGCTGCTCGATGCCTTTTTCGAGATGAAGGAATTCCGCTTCCGCAAGATGGGCATCGCCAATGTTTTCGGTGAGGCGGAGGTGCGCGCTTTTTTCCGCTCGCTGTTTGCCGACGCGCTTCAAGAGGAAGATCCGTCCTTCGTCCTGCATGGGCTGGAAGTCGCCGGCAAACTTCGTGCAGTCACCGGGTCGAGCCGCTCGGGCAAGCGGCTGATCTGCGAATTCGGGGCGATTGCCGAGGACGACCTCGCACACACCAGCCCGGGCGACTTCCTGTTCTTCGAGAACATCCAGGAAGCCTGCGAGGCGGGTTTCGAAATCTATGATTTCTCGGTCGGCGACGAACCCTACAAGCGATTGTGGTGCGATGTCGAAACGCAGCATTTCGAGGTGCTGGTTCCGCTGACGCCGAAAGGTCGTGCGCTGGCGCTTGCGCTCAGGCACGGCGCAAGCCTGAAGGCATTCATCAAGCACAGCCCAATGGTCTGGAAGCTGACCAAGCTGCTGCGCCGTAAAGCCGTGGGGCGGACAGCACCGGCCGCAGGCGAAGACGACAGCTGATTTCGATTTGAGAGAAAACTGCCTCAGGCGGCCGAGCGCCGTCCCGGCATTGGGCCCGGCGCCACATGGCCGATGGGCGTGACCAGCGTCAGGTCGGGATAGCCACTCTCGATGAGCGCGACTGCGGCTTGCGTCACCTGGTCGTCCGGCTCCAGCATGGAGAGCAGCACCTCGGTGCCCTCGCCCACCAGGCGGCTGATGCCTTGCGCGTCGGCCGGCCCGCATTCGACCACAACCAGATCATAGGCCGTGGTTAGCGACTGCATGATGATCGGCAGCCGGTCGGCGGCGCGCATGGCACGGACCGGATCGGCTGTGCCGACGGGAATCACGTGGCAGTCCGAATAGAGATCGGGGTGGATCACATCGCTGAACTGCGCTTGCGAGGCGAGCAGATCGGTGATGCCCGGAAACAGCCCGCTGTCCAACATCGGCCGCGAGGCAGCACCCGAAGCGGTGAGATCAAGCAGCAGCACGCGTAGCCCGGCGTCGGAGACTGCGCGCGCCACCAGCACCGCCGAGGCAGCCGCCTCGTCGCCTTCCGGTGACACGAATATGGCCCGGGCTGCACCGGTGGCGATCAGTTTTTCCGCGGCCTTGTCGATGTCGATCTCGCCGAGGATAGAACGTGCCGGTTCAATGTCTCCAGCGGCCATTTCAGAGTACTCCGGTTCGATTTTCTCGGCAGCCGCTTCCGCCACCGTGACGGGTTCCGGCTCCACTTTGGTTTCAATGATACTGTCGTCGTCGGTCTCATCGATCTCGGCGACTGCCGGTTCGGACCGCGCAACCGGCGGGTCGGGCTCGGCCGATGCGCGTTCGGCCTGGACAGCCGGCATCGCAACCTGCTCGATGTGTTCGAAATGGGCACCGGCGGCCGGACGCATGGCACGGCCGGAAAACAGTTCCTGCAGCAACGTGACGATCGCCATGATGAGCAACGAGCCGACAAAGGCCGCGCCGACAATCGGACCAATCTTGGGGAAATAGGGTTCGGTCGGCGCCCGGGCCTCCGAAAATAGGCGAGCGTCAACAGGTAGGTAGTTGCGATCCTTGCGTGCGGCCGCCTGGAGATAGCTGGACGAGTAGAGATCGAGTTGCTGGCGCTTGGTCGCGGCATCGCGCTGCAGCGCATCGAGTTCCACCTGCTCTTCGCCGGCGCGGGCGGACGCCGCCTTCAGCGTGTTGACGTCGGCTAAGAGTTGAGCCTCGCGCGCCTTTGCCGTCTCGGCCTGCGCCATCAGACCCTTCATGATCTTTTCCGCTTCGTTGCGGATCTGGCGGTCGAGATCGGCGAGTTGCGACCTCAGCGCCCGAATGCGCGGATGGTTGTCGAGCAAGGTGGTGGAAAGGTCGGCGATGTTGTTCTTGAGTTCGACTTGGCGCTCGCGCAGGCGCTGGATCAGTTCGGACGACAACACCTCCGGAACGGCATCCAGTGAGCCGCCACTGCGCAATGCCCTGCGCACGCTGTCGGCGGTCGCTTCCGCTGAAGCGCGGTTGGCGCGCACCCGTGACAATTCGCTCGACAATTCGGACAGCTGCTGGGTGGCAAGGACCGAATTGTTGCCACCCATCAAAAGATCGGACTGGGCACGGAATGCGGCAACCTTGGCTTCCGCCTCCTTCACCCGATTCTGCAGATCCGCGATTTCCGGCGCCAGAAAGTCGGTGGCAGCGGAATTCGATTCGAGCTTGGCGTTGCCCTTGGATGCGATATAGGCGTTTGCAATGGCGTTTGGGATCGCGGCGGCAAGCTGTGGATCCTCCGACGAGAACTCGATTGCTATCGCACGGGTTTTTTCGACGCCATAGACGTTGAGCTTCTCATGCATTGCGTCCAGCACGCGCTCTTCCAGCGGGATCTCGAAGGGATCGCTTTTCAAGCCAACGAGGACGAGGGTGCGGCTCAGCGCCGACATCTTCAGCGCCTCGTCGAATTCGGGCAACTTCGCCAGGTTGAGCTTCGCCGCCACCTGTTTGAGGATGTCGGGGGACGAGATGATCTGGACCTCGGTGGCCACAGCCTCTTCGTCGGGAATCGACCGTTCGTTGCCGTTGGCCCCGGCTGGCCGCGTGAACTCCGATTCTCGAGGCCCGATCTCCAGCTTGGCTGCCGCCTTGTATTCGGGCGTTGCAAGCCAGGCGAGCGCAAAGGCCAGGCCGGTTACAACCAGCGCGACGACAAGGATGCGCAACCAGTTTCGCGCCAGGCTGGCGAAAAGCTGCCTGAGATCGATGTCGACATCTGCGGCCGCGGATTGAACGGACATGCATCCCTGCTCCGGTACTGAGTCAGCATGCACCGTAAACAACTATGGTAACTCAGCCGTTAATATCGCGGTAAGAGCCTGTTAGGCTCTACTAACAAGCCGCAAACAAGAGGCTGAAAACGATCTGCATTTGTCGATCCGGCCCGTATCGGCCGTGCGCCTTTACCGGCCATTAACCCTAACAGGATGATAACCGAGCTCGATCGTTAAGGTTTGCCGCAGAGTCGCCGGCTATTCAAAGGTACGTGTCCGCTCATGAAAAGCACTGCTCCCCTTTTCCGCGCGCTGCTTGCCGTATCGATGCTTTCGGGCTGCTCCAGCTACCGGCCGACGCCGGCCGCATTCCATGAAGTTCTTGACCAGCCCTATCGCCTCGGCGCCGGCGACCGCGTCCGCGTCACAGTGTTCGAGCAGGAAGGATTGACCAACACCTACAGTGTCGACCAATCCGGCTATCTCTCGCTGCCGCTCGTCGGCAACGTGCCGGCGCGCGGCCACACCGCCCAGCAGCTCGAGGGCGAGATCGCCGAGAAACTGCGCCAGGGCTATTTGCGGGATCCTGACATTTCGGTCGAAATCGATCGCTATCGACCGATCTTCGTCATGGGTGAAGTGGGTGCGGCGGGCCAGTATTCCTATGTTCCGGGCCTGACAGTGCAGAAGGCCGTCGCCATCGCCGGCGGGTTCACGCCACGCGCCAACCAGGAAAGCGTCGACATTACCCGCGACATCAACGGCAAGGTGATAACCGGACGCGTGGTGACCTCCGACCCGCTACTGCCCGGCGATACAGTCTATGTTCGCGAACGCCTGTTTTGATGTGCTGACCAAGTGGCGGACACACTCAGGATCGTCCACTGCTTTCGCTCACCGGTCGGAGGCATCTTCCGGCATGTGCGTGACCTGACCGAGGCTCAGGTCGCCGCCGGCCATGCCGTCGGCATCGTCTGCGATTCGACGACGGGCGGCGATTTCGAGGAACGGCTGTTCGAACAGATGAAGGGCAGCCTGGCGCTCGGCATTCACCGCACGCCGATGCAGCGGCATGTCGGGCCAGGCGATCTCGCCTCGGCCCGGCGCACCTATAGGATCATAAAAGAATTGCGGCCGGACGTGCTGCACGGGCATGGCGCCAAAGGTGGCGCCTATGCCCGTCTGTTCGGCTCATTGTTGCGGGTATCCAGGTCTCGCGTAGCCCGCCTTTATTCGCCGCATGGCGGCTCGCTTCACTATGACGAGACCACCGCCATGGGGAAGCTGTTCTTCGCGCTCGAGCGCTTCATGGCTCGCTTCACCGATTGCCTGCTGTTTGTTTCCGATTATGAGCGACGGACTTATCGCAGGAAGGTCGGCGAGCCGCCTATTCCGAACGCTCTCGTCCACAACGGCCTGCGCGCCGCAGAGTTCGAGCCGGTGCGGACCGAGCACAATGCGGTTGACCTCCTCTACATCGGCATGATGCGAGACCTCAAAGGCCCCGACATCTTCATCGATGCGCTGGGGCTTGCCGCAACACGGCTCGGCCACCCATTGAAGGCGCTGATGGTCGGCGACGGCGACGACCTGCCGCGCTATCGCGCCCAGGTGAGTCAGCGCGGCCTGGACGTCGGCTTCCTGGCGCCGATGCCGGCCAGGCTGGCCTTCACGCTGGCCAAGCTGGTCGTCGTTCCATCGCGCGCGGAAGCCATGCCCTATATCGTTCTGGAAGCGCTCGCCGCCGGCAAGCCGATCATCGCGACGTCGGTCGGCGGCATACCGGAAATCTTCGACGCCAGCTCGCCTGCCCTGATCCGGCCCGACCCGCGCGAACTTGGCGACAAGATAAGCGCCGCATTGGCCGATCTCGACGCCTACAAGGGCCTGATGCCCGGCATCGCCGACCTCAAGGCACGATTCGGCGCCGATGTAATGGCCGCTGAAATCGAAAAGGCTTATTTCGCCGCGCAAAAAAAATAGGGCAACGGGTTCCACCGGGCTGCACCTGGTGAAAGCGTCTCCAAAGCCATCTGTTGTTTCAAGGGTTTCTTAGCTCTCTTTTGCTATTCACCTGAGGGAAACCTGCGGACACCCCATGAACGAAATCGACCCCGCGCGCCGTTTTTCGCTAGACGCGGTGCGCAAATTCAACGCCCCTGCCGAGAACAACACGGCCGGCGGCATGAACGACGTCGCCCGCCAGGTCGCCTCGCAATACCGGCGCGATACGATGTCGCCGATCATGGTGAGCGGCGTGCTGCGCATGGTGGAATTCGCGCTGCTGTTGGTGTCAGGTCTTGCCGTCTATTTCTACTACGTCGGCTTTTTCAACTATCTTGCCTGGCAATACTCCCTGACGATCGCCGCCACCTCGTTCCTCGCGGTCGTTCTGCTCGACGTCACCGACTGCTACCAGATCGTCGCGCTAATGCGGCCGATCGCCAATTTTGGCCGGCTCCTGCTGGTCTGGGCCGGAACGTTCGCCTTGATGGCGCTCACCGCCTTCACCATGAAAATGTCGGAAGACTATTCGCGCCTGCTCTTCGGCACGTGGTTTGTTGTCGGCTTCGTGCTGATCCTGGGTCTCCGCCTGGTGATGTCGAAGCTGATCCGGCGCTGGGCGCGCGATGGGCGGATGGAGCGCCGCGCCGTTATCGTCGGTGGCGGCAAGGCGGCGGAAGTACTGATCCGCTCGGTCGAAAGGCAGCCCTACAACGACATCCGCATCTGCGGCATCTTCGACGACCGCGGCGATAAGCGGTCGCCGCCGGTTGTAGCCGGTTATCCCAAGCTCGGCACAATTTCCGAACTCATCGAATTTGCCCGCATCGCGCGCATCGACATGCTGATCGTATCACTGCCGCTGACCGCCGAATCGCGCGTGCTGCAGTTATTGAAGAAGCTGTGGGTGCTGCCGGTCGACATCCGGCTGTCGGCGCATTCGAACGCGCTGCAGTTCAGGCCGCGCGCCTATTCCTATATCGGCTCGGTGCCGATGCTCGATATCTTCGACAAGCCGATCAACGACTGGGATTCGGTCGCCAAGCGCGCCTTCGACATCGTCTTTTCAATCATCGGCATCATCGTGTTCTCGCCGGTGATGCTGGCGACCGCGATCGCGATCAAACTCGACAGCAAGGGGCCGGTGCTGTTCCACCAGAAGCGGCACGGCTTCAACAACGAGATCATCGAGGTCTATAAGTTCCGGTCGATGTACACCGACAAGGCGGACCCGACGGCGAAGCAGACCGTGACAAAGAACGATCCACGCGTCACCCGCGTCGGCCGCTTCATCCGCAAGACCTCGATCGACGAATTGCCGCAGTTCTTCAATTCGCTGTTCGGTTCGCTGTCGCTGGTCGGGCCGCGCCCGCACGCCATTGCCGCGCAGTCGCACAACCTCCTCTACAATGAGGTGGTCGACGGCTATTTCGCCCGTCACAAGGTCAAGCCCGGTGTAACCGGCTGGGCGCAGATCAATGGCTGGCGCGGCGAGATGGACACCAACGAGAAGATTCGCATGCGGACGGAATACGACCTCTATTACATCGAGAACTGGTCGCTCCTGTTCGACCTCAAAATCCTGTTCCTGACGCCGATCCGCCTGCTCAACACGGAAAATGCATATTGAGCGCGACGGCCTATGAATTGCCGGCGGCGGCGGTCAACGCCAAGCTGATCGCACTGATTGCGTCAGGGGCGGTTTTCCTCGGCGTCTTCCTGTCCGGCTTCGTCATTGCCGAGCCGGCGCCGTACGACGTCTATATGATCGGGCTGATCGTGGTGTGGCCCTTGTTCGGAATGCGCATACAGCACGCGGCGGTGCCGCTTCTGGTGCTGCTGTTGATCATGAACATCGGCGGCATGATCTCGATGACGCAGACGTCGGACCTCGCCGGCACGCCGCTCTATCTCGCCGTCTCGCTGTTCCTGGCCTTAACCGCGGTTTTCTTCGCTTCGGTAACGGCGGTCCGGCCCAGTCTCTATCGGGTGATCTTCGTCGCCTATGTGGTGTCGGCGGTGCTGACTTCGCTGGTCGGCATAGCCGGCTATTTTCATGCCTTTCCGGGAGCCGAGATCTTCACCAAATACGACCGCGCCGCCGGCGCCTTCCAGGACCCGAACGTGTTCGGGCCGTTCCTGGTGCTGCCGGGCATCTACCTGCTCTATCTGCTGCTTACCGGCTCGGTCGCGCGCATGCCTCTATTGGCTGTGCCGCTGCTGATCATCACCGCCGGCATCTTCTTTTCCTTTTCGCGCGGCGCCTGGGGCATGTTCGCCGTTTCGGCGATCCTGCTAACCGGTGCCTTGTTCCTGCAGAGCGCCAGCGGCAAGTTCCGGCTGCGCGTGGTCGTCATGACCATCGCCGCCGTCGGACTGCTGGTCATCGCAATGATCGTCATCCTGCAACTGCCGGGCGTCGCCGAGATGTTCTCGAACCGCGCACAGCTTGAACAAAGCTACGACACCGCCCGCCTCGGCCGCTTCGCCCGCTACACGATCGGCTTTCAGATGGCACTGGAGCATCCGTTCGGCATCGGCCCGCTCGTCTTCGGCAAGATGTTCGGCGAGGACACGCACGACATCTGGCTGAAGATGCTGATGGATTACGGCTGGCTCGGCTTCATGTCGTTCCTGACGCTGACGTGCTGGACGATCGCCGCCGGCTTCCGCATTCTGCTGCGCGACCGGCCGTGGCAGCCTTATCTTCTATGCGCCTACGTCGCCTTCATCGGCAATATCGGGCTCGGCACCTTCATCGACATCGACCACTGGCGACATGTCTACCTGCTGCTTGGCTTGATCTGGGGTGCCATCGCGCTCGAATACCGCCACCAGTGGCAACTGCGGGCGGCGCAGCGACCGGCAATGCCCGTTGCTGTTGCTTCAGGCAGGACAGCAACCGAATTCGGTTGACCGGAGCCGGTCTATCACGATACATCGCGACCGGTCCGGAGTGTAGCGCAGCCCGGTAGCGCACTTGACTGGGGGTCAAGGGGTCGTCGGTTCGAATCCGGCCACTCCGACCATTAAAATCCAAAGGCTTAGCCAGTTTTCCCCCAAACTGGCTGTACAGACATAACCGCACTGCAGCCAGCGCAACATACGCAGGCGCGTGATCTCATCGAGGAATCATCACGCATCACTCGTGCGCGAGGCACGGAGGCTGGCGTCTAGCCAGAAGCCCACCGAGAAACCGCGCGGTAATAGGTAGGTAAGCTTTGCTGCGTACGCCAACCTTTATCGTGAGCCCGTATTCCAGCTTCAATAAGAAAAGGTCCCGCCGCACATACCAGAACGGCGGGACTCGATCAGGCGCCTTGCATCAGGCAGGGGTGACTCGGGGGTTTGGGCACGCCCGGTGCGCGCGGATCGTAGTGAACCCTAGGCCCATCAGCTGCAATGCGTCCACCAACCGTCGGTTGGAAAGAACTAATTCAATCCCGATGGCTGGCCTGGCCTGAACAGGCGCGCTCAAGGCTCAGTTTCTTCCCGGGGAAGAGCTTTTTGATCAGGACAATCAGGATAGGGCAATTCTTCACACGGAGGGGGCCTGTGGCCAACTCTGCCATAATGTTCCGCGAGTTTTGCGAAACCGTAGGCGAAGGCGAAGAGAAGCGCGAGGATAACCGCTATTCGGACGGCCATACCGTATTGTAGCAGGATCCTCGCATTGGAGCGCGCGGCGTTTTGGTACGTTTGAATGTTGAGTTCGAAAAAGGTTGGCTTTATTTGAATTGCCGTCGTTCGCAGTTGTAAGGGCGAGCGGACGCTAGGAAGATGCCACGCGCTTTCGCCCTTCCGGGAGAGATGCAATGTCGCTTCAAGGGGTTGCCTGTCCTGCCGAGCTGACCATGTTGACCAAGGCACTTGATGCCCGATGCCGTGAACTAGGCCTCGCTGACGGCGATCCAGGCAGAGAAGTGCTCGGCCGCAGGGTGATGGATTTGTTCGAAAGTGGTCAGCTCAGCGCCGAAGACCTGAGACTGGCTCTGAGCGGCGAGATCTTTAACGCCAAAAATCCTGCGGCCGGAGCCAGTGGGCTTTGATACGGCAAGCGGCTATCCGCGCAGCCATTTGAATTACTGGGCCAGCGTGTGAACAAATGTGATTTGGCCGTCGGTGCCAGACGGGCTAACTTTGCCCATCGAACGAACGAGGAGAATGATCATGAAGACATTCCTCGCAATAGCCGCGGCACTGACCATGTCCATATCAGTTGCCTCTGCGGATTGCCCCGCGCATTCAAAGGTCCAGGCATCGGTCGACACGCAGACGACAGCGAGCGTCGAGAAGGCCGATATGTCGACTGCCACGGACGCTCAGACGATCAAGAAAGAAGAGCCACAGAAGACCGAGTAGCGGTAACGCTCAGCGGATCCCACGACCCGGGTAAATGGCTACTGGCACACATCCACCCACTCGGCGTCGACGAGTTCGGCCAGGCGTTGCGGGCTGAGCCGTACGGCGGCATTCGTCGCGCCTGCCGCCGGGACGACCTCGTCAAAGGCGCTCAGCGAGATGTCGCAGTAGACCGGGAGCGGCGCCGGTAGGCCGAATGGGCACACCCCGCCGACGGGATGACCGGTCGCGGCAAGCACCTGTTCGGCATCCAGCATTCGCGCCTTGCCGCCGAACCGGTCCTTGAATTTGCGATTGTCCAGCCTGGAGATCCCGCTGGCCACGATCAGCATCGTCTGGTCGCCGGCGCGCAAGCAGATCGTCTTGGCAATCTGCGCTGGCGCTACGCCATGCGCTTCGGCGGCCAGAGGCACTGTCGCCGAGCTGGCTTCCGTGACGATAACGTCGATGTCGGGCGCGTGTGCGTCGAAAAAGGCGCGAACGGATTCGAGGCTCATCTCCGGCAATTTCCGTCTGGCGTCGCCTGGCGGCCGGCAAGTCCACTACGTGGCCGAAAAAACGAAGCCCGCCAGGGCGACCCATGGCGAGCTCGTGGAATAAAAGCATGACACGTCGCTACGACACGGATCGCCTTTTGACAGGCAACACGGCTTCGTCAAACAGAGCGCTTTCCGGAAGTTGAAGCGCGGAGGCAATACGCCGACGTTTCGAAGGATCGGCATCCTTGCCGCTTTCGATGTCGGCAATCTCATAGGCTGCCAGCCCGCACGCCAAGGACAGCTCTTCGATGCTGTATCCACGGGCTTCCCGGGCGGTGCGGACGGCACTGCGTTCAGGCGTAACCGCGCTCGCCGCCAGGTCGGAGTAAGGTTCGCGTTTTGCTATTTGGGGCATTGGCAACTCCGTGGGATGAAAGAGTTAGATCAAATCATGTTGTTGCCTGAGACGATCGGGAGAATGCCCGCTCGTCGGTGATTTGCCAAGCATCAAAGATAGCGTCACGGCATCGTGAACCGACGCCGGAATCAATGGCGGATGCCGGTGCGCCGACATCTGGCCGGATCATCGGCAGACACGGTTCGGAAACAAAATTCTACAGGCCGGAAAAACTGCCGAAAACTTCAAGGCGATAGTCGCAACCGCACCGATCGGGTCACCGACTGAATCGGTGACGCTTAAATTCCGCCTGCGCAAAAAGGAAACGATGTCATGAACAAGCCTCTTCTCTCCGCCCTTGGACTTGCAATCGCACTTGCCCTCTCGATGCCGATCATCGGCGCAAGCAGCGCGAATGCAACGACGATGCACACCACCGTCAAGAAGCATCACCGCCATCACCGCCTCCACCGCCACTACCGCCACCATCACAAGAAGGTTGTGGCGAAGAAGTACTGAAAACACCCTCGGACGAACAACCGGCAAACAAGGCATTCTGGCCCTTGATCAAGGGCGGCACGCTTACCGGGTTTGGCGTGTCGGCGAACAATGGCGGCGGTCCGCTGACCGCCGCCATTTGCTTATCTCAACGTGCCGATCTTGAACGCGCCCGCGGTGCTTGTTGCTGCCGGCCGCCGAGGAACAGACTGGCGACGAGCCCGACCACAACCAGTCCGACAGCGGCCGCCGTCGCCGGGTGATCTCGGGCGGTCTTCTCGATCGCCCGGCCTTGCCTTCTGATTGCCGGCAAGGCGTCGCCGAGGCGCTCAGTGATATCCGAATAATAATCCGATGCGGTATCGCGCCCGTCTTCGTAAAAGGCGCCGCCCCGCTTTAACACGGCTTTCTTCAAGGTGGCCAGTTCCCTGGTCAGGGCCGCGACCTGCTTGTTCAGATCGGTGTCGGAGATGCTCGAAAGCGATGGCATGACGTGCTTCCTTCATATGTAGAAGGAAGCCTAACGCATGACCCTGAAGACCGTTCCGGTCAGCCCGGCGGGCTCTAGCGAACCTGATCGAGCAGGCGCTTGCATTCCAGGAGGTCGAACAGCGCCTCCTGCAGCAATGCGCGATTGTCACGGGAAAGCTTTGACGTGTCCGGCGGAACCGGACCTTCCTCGTCGGTCTTGCCGATGCCGAAAAAACGACGGCTGGGTTTCACCCTCGGTTGGCCGACCAGCATTTCGTCGTCCGGGCCGCGCGGCTGCGCCGCTTGCGTCAGCGGTACCGTGTCAGCCTGTCGGCGCTGCGAGATCGCCTCGACCGCCGCCATGTCGCCATTGCCGACGGCGATCAGAAACTGGTTGCCGTTCTCGCGCAACAGCTTCTGCACCCCCTTGATCGTATAGCCCTGATCGTAGAGCATATGGCGAATACCCTTGATCAGTTCGACATCCTGCGGGCGGTAGTAGCGGCGGCCGCCGCCGCGCTTCATCGGCTTGATCTGGTTGAAACGCGTCTCCCAGAAGCGCAGCACGTGCTGCGGCAAATCCAGATCCTCCGCGACCTCGCTGATGGTGCGGAAAGCATCAGGGCTCTTGTCCATGGACGAATCCTCACGCTAGAGCATGATCGCGAAGGCGGGAACCGGGTTCGGGCGACGTCACGCTTGACAAAGAGAGCAGCTTTCCGTCCCGCCGGAACGGATCACACCCAAATACCGATCCGGCCTACCGAATCGCATCTATTTCAGCGGTTTATGAAACAATATTCAAGCCCAGCGCAAAAGCACGGCTCGTTTTTCAACCGAAGCCTGGAGCATGATTCTCAGCAAAGTGGATCGGGCGTCTACTTGCTGCCCTTGGCTTTGCTGTTTTGATGGGAGCGCAGGATACGGTTCTTCAGCACGTTCGACGACTTGAAGGTCATCACCCGGCGCGGCAGGATCGGCACTTCCTCACCGGTCTTGGGATTGCGCCCGATGCGCTCGTTTTTGGAGCGGACGTGGAAGGTCGCGAAGGACGACAGCTTCACCGTCTCGCCGCGAACGATCGCCTCGCAGATCTCATTCAGCACCGCCTCGACAAGCTCAGCCGATTCAGTACGCGACAGCCCAACCTTGCGGTAAACGGCTTCGGCGAGGTCGGCGCGCGTAAGTGTCTTTCCCCCCATACGAACCGTCCCATCAGCTCAAAAACATAAATCGATACAAGCAACGGCAGAACCTAAGTAATTGATCCGTCAAGGTCAAGGACCCGAACCCGATAGTTCGGCACTTACCAGCGGAGCAGGACCGCGCCCCAGGTGAAGCCGCCGCCCATCGCCTCAAGCAGTACCAGGTCACCCGTTTTGATGCGACCGTCGGCGACGGCCGCGGACAGTGCCAGCGGCACGGAAGCAGCGGAGGTATTACCGTGCAGATCGACGGTCACAACCACCTTCCGCTCCTCTATCCCGAGCTTTTTGGCCGAAGCGTCAATAATTCGTTTATTGGCTTGATGCGGCACGAACCAGTCGAGATCGGCGGCGCTGATGCCGGCCTGTGCGAACGTCGCCTCGATGACGTCGGTGATCATGCCGACCGCATGCTTGAACACTTCGCGGCCTTCCATCCTGAGGTGCCCGACCGTTCCGGTGGTCGACGGCCCACCGTCGACGAAAAGCTTGTCCTTGTGGATGCCGTCGGAGCGCAGGCTGGCCGCCAGAACGCCTCGGTCGGCGATGCCGCCTGCTCCCGTGCCTGCTTCCAGCACCATCGCGCCGGCGCCGTCGCCGAACAAAACGCAGGTCGAGCGGTCGTTCCAGTCGAGAATGCGCGAAAATGTTTCCGAGCCGATCACCAGCACCCGTCTGGCCAAGCCGCCGCGGATATAGAGGTCGGCGGTCGTCACTGCATAGACGAAGCCGGAGCAAACCGCCTGCAGGTCAAAGGCAAAACCGTGGTGCATGCCGAGCCGGTTCTGGATCTCGACCGCGGTCGCGGGAAAGGTGTTGTTGGGCGTCGAGGTCGCCAGCACGATCAGGTCGATGTCGTCCGCCATCAGGCCGGCGCTGTCGAGGGCTGCGCGCGCCGCCGCCTCGCCCAGCGAGGCCGTCGTCTCGTCGTCGGCCGCGATGTGGCGCTGGCGAATACCGGTGCGCTGGACGATCCACTCGTCCGATGTCTCGACCATGCCTTCGAAATCGGCATTCTTCATAATGCGGCGGGGCAGCGCGGCGCCCGTGCCGCGCACGACTGATCTGATCAATGCTCTTTCCTATTCCTTTGCGTCGATGACGACGTCGGATTTCCGGATTGTCTGGGCATTCGGATTGCGGGCATGGAACAGGTCGAGATCGGCTTCAATGCGGTCAAGCAGATTGTTGCGTACCATGTCGTAGCCAAGCTCGATCGCCGCCGCAAAGCCATCCGAATCAGCCCCGCCATGGCTTTTCACCACGATGCCGTTCAACCCGAGGAAGACGCCGCCATTGGAGCGGCCGACATCCATCTTCTCGCGCAGGCGATTGAAGGCGGTCTTCGCGAAGATATAGCCGATCCTGGCCATCAGCGTCCGGTTCATCGCCGCGCGCAGATAGCCGGCGATCTGCCTGACCGTGCCTTCCGCCGTCTTCAGCGCGATGTTGCCGGCAAATCCTTCGGTAACGACGACGTCGACACTGCCCTTGCCGATGTCGTCACCCTCGACAAAGCCATGGTAGTTCATCGAGGCCATGTTGGCCTCGCGAAGCATGCGGCCCGCCTCCTTGACCTCCTCCTGACCCTTGATCTCCTCGACGCCGACATTGAGCAGGCCGACGCTCGGCCGTTCGATGCCGAAAACCGAGCGCGCCATGCCGGTGCCCAGAATGGCAAAATCAACCAGTTGATGCGCATCCGCGCCGATAGTGGCGCCGACGTCCAGCACCACGCTTTCGCCGCGCAATGTCGGCCAGAGCGCTGCGATTGCCGGGCGATCGATGGTCGCCATGGTGCGAAGGCAGAACCTGGACATTGCCATCAGCGCCCCGGTATTGCCGGCTGAGATGCAGGCGTCGGCAGTGCCTGCCTTGACCGCCTCGACGGCCTTCCACATCGATGATTTCCAGCGACCATGGCGCAGCGCCTGGCTCGGCTTGTCGTCCATCCGGACTGCGATCTCGCAGTGGATGAACTCGCTCACGTCCGCCAGCTTGGGGAATTTGGCGAGTTCGGGCCGTACCACTTCTTCGCGCCCATAAATGACGAAGCGTATGTCCGGACGGCGGGTGGCGACAGTCATGAGCGCCGGGATGACCACGCTTGGCCCGTGATCGCCGCCCATGGCATCGATGGAAATCCTGATCACGCGGTGTTCATCTCACGGTTGCTTGGCCAGCGGGCTTGCCAAGGTACGGGGCTCGCGAAGGTTCGGCGAAAATAACGGTTTTGGGCTGCCGCACAACCAACTTTTCTCAAATTGGATCAGCTATCAGGATTTTCCCAACAGTGATCTCAGCTTTTGCTGGAATTCATTCTCCACAGGCTCGGCATCGCCGGCAGCCTCCAGCGACACACCGGGCTTGCGCGGATAGGGATCGATCGCCAAGCCAAAGAACTGTTCGGCAAGCGCCCCGACGTCGATGGCGTCGCCGGAAAAGGTTTCCGGGCTGTCCGGCCCTTCGGCGTCGAGCAGGATCTCACCGCCGCCGTCGAAACCTTGCCGCCCGAGTTTGGATTGCTCCGGCAGGAACAGCGCTTCGACCGGCTCGTCGATATGCGCCTTGACCGGGTCGAGGGTGACGATGCAGGCCTGCGTTACATCGGCCTCGACATGGCCGCTGACTTTCACCCCGTTGCGCTTCCAAGGCTCGACCAGGAGTTCGGCGCGATAGTTTTCTACCGAAAGCAGCTCGTGCTCGGCGGCCAGCAGGGCGCGCTGCCCGGCGTCGGCATCGATCACCACCGGCAGCCCCTTTTGCGGCAGCCGAGCGACATTTGCCCGGAATGACACTGGGCTGTGGATATCAGGACGTTTCATCTTCGCCTCCACTTCGCCATCTTCATTCGGCCTGCCGCCGCTCAAGCGTTGGCCACGGGAAATACCACCGTGCCGGAAACGATCGATTCGGTCGGCTGTTCCGTGAGTTGCCTGGATGCATTGGCGGCATAGAGTGCCAGCTGCGACGCTTGCGGCCAGGCGCCGGCATCGGGCCTGACATTGCGGGCAAGGGCGGCGGCAAGTGCATCATGGTCATTTCGTTGCAGTGCATCGTCATAGGCGGCGGTGCGGCCGTAGAACATCTTCGCCAGTTTCCGCATGCGCTTCGGCACGCCGACGTCGCCAATGCCCAATTCCCGCAATGAATGTTCGACATCCATGAAGAACTCGTCGATCAGCACCTGCGCAACCTCTGCCGCCGCACCACCCTCGCCGCGCAACCGGTGCTGGAACAGGAACATGTGCAACGACAGCATCTCGAAGCGGCCGAGCGGTGTGTCCGGCACGTTCCAGGCGGAATAAAACACCGTTTGCCGCGCCGCCGCCACGATTTGTGCGTAAAGCGCCTCGGTGATGGCGCGGTTGGCATGTCGTTCGCGGCCAAAGAGGCGCTGGAACATTTGAGGGTGGTCTCCCGGGACCGTTTGTTGAAGTGGCCTTGTTGCATCGGCAAGCAAGCTGGTTTACCGGTTTTGCGGCCCAGCGCAAGTTGCGGCCAGCTTATGGAGTTGTAGTTGCGCGCGCTGAAATTCAAGTCGACTTTCCTGCCCAGGCCCACCGGTGCGGTTCCGCTGCTGGTGATCGCTGCGGCGCTTTCCGCCTGCAATTCATCCAAGATGATCGGCGATCTCAATCCGAGCGAGACGCTGACGCAAGGCTACGTCATCGACCAGCAGGCGATCGACCTGGTGCCGGTCGGCTCAAGCCGCGAACAGGTGCTGCTGGCGCTCGGCACTCCCTCGACGAAAGCGACCTTCGACAACGAGGCCTTTTATTACATTTCGCAGACGCGCAAGCGCTACGTCGCCTTCGACAAGCCGCGGCTGGTCGACCAGCATGTACTGGCGGTCTATTTTGGCGATGATGGGCGCGTTACGCAGATAGCCAATTACGGGTTGAAGGACGGCAAAGTGTTCGACTTCATCTCGCGCACCACGCCGACCGGCGGCAAGGACCAGAACTTCCTCAGCCAGATCATCAGTGGCGCCAGCAAGCTGGCGCCTGGTGTTCCCGGCGCCAGCGGCGGCAGCTCGCTCGGCGGCACCTGATCCACCCAGGGTGTCGGCTTCCTTCCGTTCCTTTCGCTTCCCTGTAAGCGGCACATCTCAGGCAATGAAAAACCCGCGGGAGCGATCCCGCGGGTTTTTGTCTTAAGGTCGTAGCGACCGAGCTTAGCCGTGCGCGAGAACGGCCAGCAACAGCAGCGCGACGATGTTGGTGATCTTGATCGCCGGGTTGACCGCCGGGCCGGCAGTATCCTTGTAGGGGTCGCCGACCGTGTCGCCGGTTACCGAGGCCTTGTGCGCTTCGGAGCCCTTCATATGCTTGACGCCGTCCTTGTCGACAAAACCATCTTCGAACGACTTCTTGGCGTTGTCCCAGGCACCGCCGCCGGAGGTCATCGAGATGGCGACGAAAAGGCCGTTGACGATGACGCCGAGCAGCGAGGCACCGAGCGCGGCAAAGGCGGATGCCTTCGAACCGGAGATCAGGAGGACGCCGAAATAGACGACCAGCGGCGCCAGCACCGGCAACAATGACGGAACGATCATCTCCCGGATCGCTGCCTTGGTCAGAAGGTCGACGGCGCGCGCATAGTTCGGCTTCGAGGTGCCGGCCATGATGCCCGGATCCTCGCGGAACTGCTTGCGCACCTCCTGGACGATAGCACCCGCGGCGCGGCCGACGGCGGTCATGGCGATGCCGCCGAACAGATACGGGATCAGGCCGCCGAAGATCAGGCCGGCGACGACGTAAGGATTGGAGAGGTCGAAGGAGACGTCGCCCATGCCCTGGAAGTACGGGTATTTGTCGCCATTGGCGGCAAAGAACTTCAGGTCGTTAGAATAGGCCGCGAACAGCACCAGCGCGCCGAGGCCGGCCGAGCCGATGGCGTAGCCCTTGGTTACCGCCTTGGTGGTGTTGCCGACAGCGTCAAGCGCGTCGGTTGACTGGCGCACTTCCTTGGGGAGGCCCGCCATTTCGGCAATGCCGCCGGCATTGTCCGTAACCGGGCCGAAGGCATCGAGCGCGACGATCATGCCGGCGAGGCCGAGCATCGTCGTCACCGCGATCGCCGTGCCGTAGAGGCCGGCAAGCTGGTATGTCGAGATGATGCCGCCGACGATGACGATCGCCGGCAACGCCGTCGCTTCCAGCGAGACCGCGAGGCCCTGGATGACGTTGGTGCCGTGACCGGTGACCGAGGCCTGGGCGATGGAGTTCACCGGACGCTTGTTGGTGCCGGTATAATATTCGGTGATCACCACGATGAGGCCGGTCACCGCAAGGCCGACAAGACCGCAGATGAACAGGTTCGTGCCGGTAATAGCCATGCCGGCGACGGTGCCGATCTCCCCCCAGCCGATACATGCCGAAGTGGCTACGGCAAGGCCGACAATCGACAGCAGCCCGGTCACGATCAGGCCCTTGTAGAGCGCGCCCATGATCGAGCCGCTGGAACCAAGCTTGACGAAGAAAGTGCCGACGATCGAGGTGAGGATGCAGGCGCCGCAGATGGCCAGCGGATAGAGCATGGCCGCGCCGAGAACGGCGGTGCCGCCGAAGAAGATGGCGGCGAGGACCATGGTGGCGACCACAGTCACTGCATAGGTCTCGAACAGGTCGGCCGCCATGCCGGCGCAATCGCCGACATTGTCGCCGACATTGTCGGCAATGGTGGCCGGATTGCGTGGATCGTCTTCGGGAATGCCGGCTTCAACCTTGCCGACGAGATCCCCGCCGACGTCGGCGCCTTTAGTGAAGATGCCGCCGCCGAGACGGGCGAAGATCGATATAAGCGAGGCGCCGAAGCCGAGCGAAACAAGCGAGTCGATGACGACGCGATCGTTTGGCTGCAGACCCATGAAGTGGGTCAGGATCAGGTAGTAGATGGAGACGCCGAGAAGGGCCAGGCCAGCAACCAGCATGCCAGTGATGGCGCCCGACTTGAAGGCGATCTCAAGGCCGGCAGCGAGGCTGTTGGAAGCCGCCTGCGCGGTGCGCACATTGGCCCGCACCGAGACGTGCATGCCGATGAAGCCAGCGGCACCCGACAGAACGGCGCCGATCAGGAAGCCGATGGCGGCGGTAATCGAAAGCAGCCACCAGGCGAGCAGCAGGACCACGACACCGACGATGGCGATGGTGGTGTACTGGCGCGCCAGATAAGCCTGCGCGCCTTCGCGGATGGCCGCGGAAATTTCCTGCATGCGTGCATTGCCCTGATCGGCCGCGAGAACCGAACGTGTCGCCCAGATGGCGTAAAGGACTGAAAGCAGACCGCAGGCGATGACAGCTGAAATTATGGTCATTGCCGAATTTTCCTCGATTGGTGGCCCAAAAGAACCCCTCCCCGGGCCGTTGAGACAGGGGACGAATTTCCGCAACCGGAATCCGTCCCTTCGCAGCGGCTTATGCGAAACAGGGCTCGGAACGTCAAGATATTGTTCGGTTCTTGTCCGGCTTTCGCCCAAAAGATCCCGGGTTTCGCCCAAAAGGCTGGACGGCAGTGCGCCTGTCGACACCGCCATCCGGTTAGATCGATTGAAATCGACGAAGGGCCGTCAAGCTTTGCGCGGGTCGCCGTCCGGCTGGACGACGAAGACCAGCACCACCAGCATGGTCATGTAGAATTTGAACGCCGCCTCCTGACCATTCCATGTCGAAGACTGCCACATGGCAAACCACTCGCCGCCAACGACCATGAAGCCGAAATACCAAACGAGAAAGCCAATTGTGGCGGCAATGATGGCGAACTTCTTGGCATCGTTGAAAGCCTGTCCGCTGGCGTTGCGCGCCTGCCAAAGTTGCCAGGCGGCGATCAGGTACAGCAGGCAGGTCAGCGCCTCGCCAAGGATGATCAGCCAGTAGCCTGCCGTCCACAAGGCCGGGTTGGTGATCGAGCGGTACATCAGTGCGTTGCCGGGAAAGGTCGTGTCCATGCTCAGCACATGCTGGACAAAGGCGAAGTTTGAGCCGTAATCGGTGATGTTGCCAAAGGCGACGAGGAAGGCGAAAGCCGCCAGACACAAACACATGACGATCTTGGAGAAACGCGCGGTCATGGCAAGAACTCCTGCTGAAAGATCGGGGGATCACACTCATCAATCGCCGAGTCCCGAAGATCGCGCAACGGGTGGCCCAGTGATCATCGTACTCACAGCCATTGCAAGACATTATGCCGGCAAGCAAGACATTGCCGAGACTGTCGAAGCCCTCGATCTCGATAGTGATTGCGCTGTGGGCGACTTGGTCTCTGTGGTTAGAGCCGGTACACAGCACGATTTCGCCGTCATCCGCCGCCGCTGGATCGCCAGCGGGACGGGTATGGCGCTCGAACTGACGCTTGATCATCCGGCGCGTTCGATCGGCCGCTGAAAGGAACGAAGCTCGCTCGGAGAGGCTTACTCCGCCTCGCGTCCCATGCGCCGCGCTGTGCGGCGCTCGATCGCCGACAGCCCGTCATAGATCAGTACGGCAAGGGCGGCGACGATCAGGCCGCCCTGCAGGATGAAGGCGAGGTTGTTCGACAGCAGGCCGGCGATGATCACCTCGCCCAATGTCCTCGCCGCAACTGTCGAGCCGATGGTCGCGGTGGCAAGGCTGATCACCACCGACAGCCGGATACCGCCGAGAATGGTCGGCGCGCTGAGCGGCAGCTCGACCTTGACCAGCCTTTGCCAGCCAGTCATGCCGGCGCCACGCGCCGCCTCGACGACGTTGGCCGGCAGCGTCGTCAGGCCGGTCAGCGCGTTCTCGAAGATCGGCAGCAGGCCATAGAGAAACAGCGCAATCAGCGTCGGCTTTTCGCCGAAGCCGACCGCCGGCACGGCAAGCGCCAGCACCGCCACCGGTGGAAAGGTCTGGCCTATATTGACCAGGCTGCGCGACAGCGGCAGGAATTCGGCGCCGGCCGGCCTGGTGACCAAAATGGCGAGCGCGACCGCAACGATCGTCGCGGCAACCGTCGCGATCAGCACGGTCCGCAGATGCAGCAGCGTCAGCGTCAACAGGCTGCCCTGATTGTAGATTACCGGCGCGTTGTTCTCTGTCAGCGGCTTCAGCAGCGGTTCGAACCAGCCGGGATTGGTGACGAAGGCGATAAGCACCACCACCAGGGCAAGCCTGAGCAGTGATGGAAGCCAAGCCTTGAAGCCAGCCTCTTTCATGCCGGTCTCGCCGCGCGCTTAACTAGCCCGTCCACCGTGACGCGGCCAAGCGGCTTGCCGTCGGTATCTGTCACCGGCAGCGCAGGGCGGCCCGACCACAGGAGTTCGGCGAGCGCGTCGCGCTGGCTGGCGTCACCGGGGATCGCCTCGCCTTCGGCGGTGCCGTTTTCCACCGCGTCGCGGACCCGGCCAAGCGACAACAGCCGGAACGGTTTTTCGCTGGCACCTACCAGGGTTTCGACAAACGTGCTGGCCGGTTTCGCCAGTATTTCGGCCGGCTCGGCATATTGCACCACTTTGCCGCCGTCCATCACGGCGATCTTGTCGCCCATGTGAACGGCCTCTTCCATATCATGGGTGACCAGGATGATGGTGGTGCCGAAGCGCTTCTGGATTGCCAGCAGATCCTCCTGCGCCTTGTTGCGGATAATCGGATCGAGCGCCCCGAACGGCTCATCCATCAACAGCACGTTGGGTTCCGCGGCAAGCGCCCGAGCGACGCCGACGCGCTGCTGCTGGCCGCCGGAAAGCTCGTGCGGATAGCGTGGCCCGTAGTCTTGCGGGTCGAGCTGGTATAGCGTCATCAGCTCGTCGACGCGGGCCTTGATGCGGTTGGCGTCCCAGCCGAGCAATACCGGCACAGTGGCGATGTTCTGCGCCACCGTGCGATGCGGAAACAGGCCGTGGCCCTGGATGGCATAGCCTATGCTGCGGCGCAGCTCATAATCCGGCACCGAGCGGTTGTCGACGCCGTCGAGCTTGATCACGCCCGATGTCGGCTCGACCAGCCGGTTTATCATGCGAAGCAGCGTCGTCTTGCCGGAGCCGGAGGTGCCGACGATGACGGCGATGCTGCGCGGCTCGATTACCATCGACACGTCGTTGACGACTGTCGTCTCGCCATAGCGCTTGGTGATGCCTTCGATCTCGATCATGCCGTTTCAACCCTGCGCTTGCTGGCGCTCATTTGGATCACTGCATCGAGGATGATGGCGGCGGCGAAGGCCAGCGCCACCGTCGGCACGGCGCCGAGCAGCACCAGGTCCATCGCCGTCTGACCGACGCCCTGGAACACGAACACGCCAAAGCCGCCGCCGCCGATCAACGCGGCAATCGTGGCGAGGCCGATATTCTGCACCAGCACGATGCGGATGCCGGTGAGGATCACCGGGAAGGCGAGCGGAAACTCGACGCCGAACAGCCGCTGGCGGTCGGTCATGCCCATGCCGCGCGCTGCGTCGTTGGCGGCACGCGGCACACCGGCAAGGCCGACCACGGTATTAGTCACCACCGGCAGCAGCGAATAGAGGAACAGGGCGACGAAAGCCGGCGCTGTGCCGATGCCGCGAATGCCGAGCGCGGCAGCACCCGGCACATGCGAAGCGACCCAGCCGAGCGGCGCGATCAAGAGGCCGAACAGCGCGATCGAAGGAATGGTCTGGATGATGTTCAGCACGTTGAGCACGCCGGCCCGCAATTTCTCGACGCGATGGCAGAGGATGCCAAGCGGCAGGCCGATAATCACTGCTGCCGCCAGTGAACCCAGCGCCAGCGTAACGTGCTTGGAGCCTTCCGCCCAAAAACTATCGGAGCGATTGAAATATTCCTTGAGGATCGACAGGCTGTTCCAGCTCCCCGAGACGAGCAGCAGGCCGATCGCCGCTGCGGCGACAACAAGCACGCCGACCCGTGCCCGGGGCGACAGGTTCAGTCTTGTGAGCACGTCGGCGAGCAGAAGGGTGAAGGCGAAGATAAGCAGCCAGAAGCCCGAAGCCGGCGAGATACGGGCGAAGGTGTTGCCTGCGGGCGTCAGGAAGCTGCCGGCAACGCCGATCAGCAGCGCCAGCGCCGCAAGTGCAACCGCACTGGCGGCGAGGCGCAGAGCAAGCGGCGTTTTCAGCAGCGCAATGAGCGCCGCTGCGACAACAATCGCCATCAATAGCGGACCGACCGCCGCGGGCAAAGATTCGAGGATCGAGCGCGCCTCGCCGGGTACGATGCGATTGGCACGGAAGGTGGCGAATGGCGCCGCGAAAGCCGCATAGGCCGATATCGCCGCGATGACCACGCCAAGCTTGTCGAACCGGATGCGCACGCCCTCCCCCATCGGCCGATCCGGCGCACCTTGAAGCGGAGCGCCGGAATCGCCTTACTTCAGGAAGCCGTTCTTTTTCAAAAAGTCCTCAGCGACGCCCTTGACTGGCTCGCCGCCAACCTGCACGCGGCCATTCAACTCCTGCAGCGTGACGAGATCGAGCTTGGCGAAGACCGGCTTCAGCAGCGTCTCGATTTCGGGATGCTCCTTCAGCACCGCCTCGCGAATGATCGGCGCCGGCTGGTAGACCGGCTGCACAACCTTGTCGTCTTCAAGCACGACTAGGCCGGAGGGCGCGATGCCGCCGTCGGTGCCGTAGACCATGGCGGCGTTGGCGCCGTTGGTCTGGTTGGCCGCAGCGGCAATGGTCGCCGCCGTATCGCCGCCCGACAGCGTGATCAACTGGTCCGGCTTCAGCGTGAAGCCATAGGTCTTCTGGAACGCGGGCAGCGCGGCCGCCGAATTGACGAACTCGGCGGAGGCCGCCAGCACCACCTTGCCGCCGCCCGAGACATATTTGCCGAAGTCAGAAAGGGTGACGAGCTTATTGGTATCGGCGACCTCCTTGCGCAGGGCGATCGCCCAGGTGTTGTTGGCCGGTGACGGTGACAGCCAGACGATCTTGTTGGCGTCGTAGTCGAGCTTCTTGGCAGTCTCGTAGGCCTTGGCGGCGTCTTTCCACACCGGATCGTCGGCCTTCTCGAAGAAAAAGGCGGCGTTGCCAGTGTATTCCGGATAGATGTCGATCTCGCCGGCTGTAATCGCCTTGCGGACCACGGGCGTGCCGCCGAGCTGGATACGGTCGGTGGTCTGGATATTATTGGCATTCAGCACCAGTTGGATGATATTGCCGAGCACGCCGCCCTCGGTGTCGATCTTCGACGACACCACCACCTGGGCACTCGCCGAGGCAAACGTAATTCCGAGCGCTAGTACAGCGCCGGCCAGAACCTTGATTGAAAACATCTCACAAATCCCTTGCTGTGAACCGGAATACGGCTGCCGCATATGAGCATGGCTTCGATGCCCCGTCGGGGTACACGGTTTCATAAGAGGGGGGATGGGCGCAATAATTTTGTTCGGATGTGAGTGAATCCGCTGCCGCGACGCCCCGACAGCGTGACGTCAGTTGGCCGCCCGCAAGCCCGTCATCTTCAACACGCCCAGTGCCACGAAGCACAGCGCGACGACCGGGAAAATCATCCAGTTCAGCATCTCCCAGCCCCAGGCATTGTAGACCGCGCCCGACATCAGCGAGGCGAAGGCGACGGAGCCGAACAGGACGAAATCGTGGAACCCCTGGACCTTGCCTTTTTCGGATGGCTGGTAGCTGTCGGCCACCATGGCAGTGGCACCGATGAAGCTGAAGTTCCAGCCAAGGCCGAGCAGGATCAGCGTCGTCCAGAACTGCCACAGTGCCAACCCCGACAGCGCGACTATGCCGCAGCCAACGAGCAGTACCAGGCCGATAGCCACGATCCGTTCAGCGCCAAAACGATGGATCAGCGACCCCGTGAAGAAGCTCGGCGCGAACATCGCCATGACGTGCCAGGAAATGCCGAGCGTGGCGTCGTCGGTCGAAAGGCCGCAGCCGACCATGGCCAGCGGCGCGCCGGTCATCACGAAGCTCATCAGTGCGTAGCTGCCGATGGCGCAAAACAACGCCGCGACGAAGCGTGGCCTGGTGACGATTTCTGAGAGCGGCCTGGCGTCGCCGTCGGAAATTTCAACCTTCTCGGTTGCTTTGGCTGGGATACGCAACAAAGAGAGAATGGCGGCGCCGACCGCCGCCAGCACCAGGATGGACGCAAACGAGCCGGCAAACTTCACCGGCGAGAACAGATCGCCGGTGAAGATGACGATCTGCGGCCCGAGTATGGCGGTGACGATGCCGCCGGCCAGCACGAGGAGATGGCACGCGCCTTGAATTCAGGCGGAGCATTGTCGGCGGCGGCAAAGCGGAATTGCTGGACGAAGGCGCCCCCGATCCCGATCACGGCCAAGCCGAAAGCGAACAGCCAGAAGCTGGGATGAAACAGCGCCAGCGTGGCGATCAGGCCGCCAAGCGCTGTCACCGCCGTTCCGGTTATGAAGCCGTCGCGCTGGCCGAGCCGGCGGATGACCGCCGCGGCCGGCAGGGAACCGAGTGCCACGCCGACATTGAAGCCGGTGATCGGCGCGGTTGCCAGCGACTTGTCAGCGTCGAGCAGATACTGCCCGGCCAATCCGCCCATGGAAATGGCGATGGGTGCGGCCGAGCCGATGATCGCCTGCGAGGCTGCGAGGATGAAGGCGGTGCGACGCGCTTCCTTGCCCGCCTCAACGGCGACGACGGCGGTCATGAGGCGTCCTTACCGCGGCCCTCGCCGCGCACCCGGCGCGACACGCGATCAAGCACGGCATTGACCAGTTTCGGCTCGTCGTCCTCGTAAAATGCCTTGGCGATGTCGACATACTCGGAGACGATGACCGCCACCGGCACGTCCTCGCGCTGCATCAGCTCGTAGACGCCGGCGCGCAATATGGCGCGCAATGTGGAATCGAGCCTGGATAGAGGCCAGTCCTCGGTCAGTGCCTGTCGGATGATCGGATCGATGGTCTTCTGGTGCTCGACGACGCCTGCAAGAATGGCGCGAAACCATTGCGCATCGGCTTCGCGATAGAGCGCGCCGTCGACTTCCTTTCCGAGCCTGAACGCCTCGTATTCGGCGGTGATCTCAAACACGCCGCTGCCGGCGACGTCCATCTGATAGAGCGCCTGTACAGCGGCCAGACGGGCTGCACCGCGCTTGTTGGCATGGCGAACCGCAGGCTGGCCGGGCGAAGCGGGTTCGCTCACGTTCGCTCTCCCAGCTGTTCCTTTAGAGCGATCATGGTCAGCGCCGCGCGCGCCGCAAAGCCGCCCTTGTCGCCTTCCGAACGCCTGGCCCGTGTCCACGCCTGTTCGTCGTTTTCGGTGGTCAGGATGCCGTTGCCGATACAGACCGAATCCTGCACGGACAGGTCCATCAGGGCACGGCTGGATTCATTGGCGACAATCTCGAAATGATAGGTGTCGCCGCGGATGACTGTGCCGAGGGCGACGAAACCGTCATAGTTCGTCCCGCCTTCGGAGGCACCGTCGAGCGCGAAGGAAATCACGGCGGGGATTTCGAGCGAACCAGGAACGGTGACGACATCGTATGTCGCGCCCGCTTGGTCGAGCGCGCTGGTCGCGCCTTCGAGCAGCGCGTCGGCAAGGTCGTCGTGAAAGCGCGCCTCGATGACAAGAAGGTGCGCCTTCTTCTTCGGACGGGTGAACGCTTTGCCGTGTTGGGATGTGCCTGCCATAGATGTCTCCGGGGATCGCCGGTGACTTAGGCCGAAGCCGGTTTGATCGCAAGCGGAAGATTGCCGAAGGAACTTTCAAGGCCAACTCGGCGGCGATCGCATCAGGGAATGGGCTTTATGGACGAGCGCCTCAAAGCCCCTCCTTCGCCGCCTCCATCAGCCGCGCGGCGTAGCGGGCCATGGTGTCGATCTCGAGATTGACCCAGTCGCCGACCTGGCGTTCGCCCCAGGTGGTGACGGTCAGCGAATGATGGATCAACAGCACGTCGAAGCGGGTGCCTTCGACCTTGTTGACGGTGAGCGAAGTGCCGTCGAGTGCGACGGAACCCTTGGGGGCGATGAATTTGGCAAGCCCGCGCGGTGCTTCCAGGGTAAAGCGCACGGCGTCACCCTCCTCCTTGCGGGCCACGATCTCGGCCATGCCGTCGACATGGCCTGATACAATGTGGCCACCGAGTTCGTCGCCGATCTTCAGCGCCCGCTCCAGATTGATCCTCGTGCCGGATTTCCAGGCCATAGCTGTCGTCAGTCTGAGTGCTTCTTCCCAGGCCTCGACCTCGAACCACCGTGCGTTGGCGCCGTCTTCCGGCAGTCCCGTTACCGTCAGACAGACGCCGCCACAGGAAATCGAGGCGCCGATGGCAATGGTCTGCGGATCGTAGGCGGTGTCGATACGCAAACCGACGCCTTCCCTGAGCGGCTTCACGGCAGCGACGGTGCCGACATCGGTGACGATTCCAGTGAACATTAGTTTGGCCCCGTGAACATCAGTTCGGTCCTAGATGTCTCTTATCCATTCCGCATATGTGTCTTCGCCGAAACGCATGTTGCGCAATTTGCGAAATCCCGGCGGGATATTGTTGGCATCGATTGGCGATACAATGCCGCCCTCGCCGATCGCGTCCGGCCCCTGAAACAGCACGATACGATCGACCAGTTGTTCGTCGAGGAACGCCTTGGCCACCCTGGCGCCGCCCTCGACCAAGAGGCTGGCCATGCCGAGCGCCGCCAGATCCTCGAGCAGTTCCGGCAGCGCAATATCGCCTTCATACGTCTCAGTGCCGATGAAGCGAACGCCGACGCGTTCGAGCGCGGCGCGCCGGTGCGGATCGGCCTCGGCGCAGGCAGCGATATAGAGCGGCACACGGTCGACGCCGGCGACCAGTTTCGAAGTCTCGGCTAGCCTGATCTGACGGTCGAGCATGATGCGCGCCGGCGAACGGCTCTCCAGTCCCGGAAGCCTAACCGTCAGCGCCGGATCGTCCTCCAGTGCCGTGCCGATGCCGATCAATATGCCATCGGCTTCGCCCCGCATCAGATAGACTTCGCGCCGGGCGATATCGCCGGTGATGGAGACTTGTCCCTCGCCTCTCACGCCGATCTTGTTGTCGCTTGAAAGCGCAAGCTTCAGAATCACTTCCGGGCGTTTTTTCAGAGATCGAATCAAATAGCCGGCCATCTGCTCCGCGGCGTCGGCCGCCAGCACTTTTTCCACCACCTCGACCCCAGCGGCACGCAAGATTGCATAGCCCTTGCCGGAAACACGCGGGTCCGGATCGCTGGCAGCGCCGACCACACGCGCCACGCCGGCACTGACCAGCGCATTGGCGCAAGGCGGCGTGCGGCCGTGATGGGCGCAGGGCTCCAGCGTTACATAGGCGGTGGCGCCGCGCGCCAGTTCGCCGGCCTCTGCCAAAGCCTCGGTCTCGGCATGCGGCCGGCCGCCGACGGCGGTGACGCCGCTGCCGACGATCATCGGCCCGTTGCCGTCATCACGCACGATCAGCGTGCCGACGGAAGGATTGGTCGAGGTCCGGCCGGCATTCTTGCGCGACAGCCTGAGGGCTGCCGCCATATAGCGGCGATCGAGGAGCTCTTGCTCAGCCGTGCTGGGTTCGGACCCTGCCATGCTCAACTGGCATCCTCTTCGCTCTTCCGCTCTTCGCCCCTGGGCTCGTCGGTTTTGAGCTCGTCGCCTTTGAGTTCACCCAACACGTCGTGGAAATCCTTGGCCTCGCGGAAATTGCGGTAGACGGAGGCAAAGCGCACATAGGCGACATCATCGAGCGACTTAAGCGCCTCCATGACCAGCCGGCCGACTTCGCCCGAAGCCACTTCGGTCTCGCCCGAGCTTTCGAGCTGGCGCACGATGCCGGTCACCGCCCGGTCGATACGTTCCGGGTCGACATTGCGCTTGCGTACCGCGATCTCGACAGAGCGCAGCAACTTGTCGCGGTCGAACGGCACCTTGCGTCCAGACTTCTTCACGACGACGAGATCGCGCAATTGGACGCGCTCGAAAGTGGTGAAGCGGCCGCCGCAATCCGGGCAGACGCGCCGCCTGCGGATCGCCGCTCCGTCTTCGGCAGGGCGCGAATCCTTCACCTGGGTATCTTCGGACTGGCAATAAGGGCAGCGCATGGAGAGCCTTCGGTTCGCGATTCTCGTGGAGCGAAAGGCTTAGAGGTTTTTGCCACGATGGCAAAGTATGGCCGATGACCGATCGCGCCTCAGAGATAGCGAGGCACGAGGAAAATTGCGAGAGTGGCAAGCAGTTGAACGGCAATACGCCAATCAGGGAGCGACGTCGCCGGTCGGGAAGCCGCAGGACGTGCCGAGATAGCGATAGGCCTTGGTGAAGCCGTCCATCGATATGGTCGCGACCGGCTTGTCGGCGAAGCTGACATCAAGGGCGCTCGTACGGCGCATGGCACGCAGTATGGCAAGCGTGGTCTCGGGTTTGTTGTCCATCATCCACTGTCCGTCGGCGATAAGATGAAAACCAGCCTTGATCTTGTCGTTAACGTCGCGAAACACCGCCGGGACGTTGTCACCTTTGGGCAAGTCACTGTTTCTCACGGCGATGATGAGGCTCGGATAGCCTCCGGGTGGCAGTACGTCGCCGTTCGAGATGGCCAGCGTAAGGGTACCGGTGGTCCCGTTAGCGTCGAAAAAGACCGTCGAAGCGGCGCAGGTCTTGCGCACATCCTCACCGGTGTTGACCTCGTCCATCGTGGTGGACCACCTGCCGAAGGTCTCTGTCCTTGGCGCTGCCGGCGTCGGCTCGGTCTGCGCCAAGGCGAGGCCGGACAGCTGCAAAATGGCCGATGCCAGCAAGGCACCAAAGCCGGCGACACGGAAAGTTTGCATCATTGAGCTTCTCCGCAGGTGCCTTGCTGTCGCACCGGGATTGTCGCGCACATGGAGGACACTCGGCGTCGGTCAACCAAGATACGGGTAAAGCGGAAAACGATCCGTCAATGCCGCCACCTTGGTCTTCACAACTGCCTCGACGGCCGCATTGCCATCGTCGGAATTGGCGACTTTCAGTCCATCCAGCACCTCGGCGATCAGCTTGCCAATCTCGCGGAACTCAGCCTGGCCGAAGCCGCGCGTGGTGCCAGCCGGCGTGCCAAGCCGAACGCCCGAGGTGACGAAAGGCTTTTCCGGGTCGAAGGGGATGCCGTTCTTGTTGCAGGTGATGTTGGCGCGGCCAAGGGCAGCCTCGGCGCGCTTCCCGGTGGCGTTCTTGGGGCGCAGGTCGACCAACATCAGATGGTTGTCAGTGCCGCCGGAGACGATGTCGAGACCGGTTTCCTGCAGGCTGGAGGCCAGTGCCTTGGCATTGGCAACGACGCTCTCCGCATAGACCTTGAAGCTCGGCTTCAGCGCCTCGCCCAGGGCCACCGCCTTGGCGGCGATGACATGCATCAGCGGTCCGCCCTGCAGGCCGGGGAAGACGGCCGAATTCATCTTCTTGGCAATGTCCTCGTCATTGCACAGGATCATGCCGCCACGCGGGCCGCGCAGCGACTTGTGCGTCGTGGTGGTGACCACATGGGCATGCGGCAGCGGCGACGGATGCATGCCACCGGCGACCAGTCCGGCGATATGAGCCATATCGACCATCAGATAGGCGCCGATCGAATCGGCGATCTCGCGAAAACGCTTCCAGTCCCAGACACGTGAATAGGCTGTGCCGCCGGCCAGGATCAGCTTCGGCCTGGTCTCATGGGCGGTCTTCTCGATCGCGTCCATATCGAGCAGATGATCGTCCCGGCGCACGCCATAGGAGACGACCTTGAACCATTTGCCGCTCATATTGACCGGCGAGCCATGCGTCAGGTGCCCGCCGGAATTGAGGTCGAGACCCATGAAGGTGTCGCCGGGCTGCAGCAGCGCCAGGAACACCGCCTGGTTCATCTGGCTGCCGGAATTCGGCTGGACGTTGGCGAAGTTGCAGCCGAACAGCTTTTTCGCGCGTTCGATGGCGAGTTCCTCGGCGACATCGACAAACTGGCAGCCGCCATAGTAGCGTTTGCCTGGATAGCCCTCGGCATATTTGTTGGTCATGATCGACCCCTGCGCCTCGAGCACGGCGCGCGAGACGATGTTTTCCGAGGCAATCAGCTCGATCTCATGGCGCTGGCGACCGAGTTCGTTGCGGATGGCGCCGAAAATCTCGGGATCGGCATCGGCAAGCGTGGTTTCGAAGAAGGATTCGAATTTGTTCGACACTGCCGCTGCTGTTGCCATGGGCTGAACTCCTCAAGGTTCGGGGTCTGTCGCGCCATTAACACAGTTGCTTTCGGCCCGCCACGTTTGGAGCGCGAAATTTGCTGGCCGGATTGCGCCAGAGAGACTGGCGGCCTATTCCCTTGCCCTGCTGAAGGGCCGGCAGGCTTCGGTGAGCGTGATCTCGGTGAACAGCGCCTGCATCGTATGGTCGTTGATCTGGCCGGCGTGATGGCGCCGCGCACGCCGGCAACAGAGCCGGCGATCCGGACGCGCAGCCCGAACGGCTCGGCCTTGCGCTTGTGTAATCGCGCCGAGACGCGCGTCGCGATGTCGCCGACCCAGACCCCCAGGAAGCGCAGCCCCATCCGGCGATCGGCCCAGCGAAGCTTGTCGCGAAAGACCCGGCAACGAAAAAGGCCGCCCTTCCGGCGGCCTTTTGCAAATGAACTCAGCTGCTTAGAGCGCGGATGTGATCTGCAGCTCGTTGGCTCCGTCGAGGCCGTAAATGTCGTCACGGAACTGGACCACGCCCGGCCCTGTTGACCAGGCCGAGACGTAGAGAAAATAGACCGGCACCGGATTGGTGACCTGCACCGGCGTGTTCTCCCCGGTCTTGATCGCCGCCTCGAAATGCTGGCGATCCCAGCCCGGTGTGTCGCGCAGAATCCAGGTGACGAGGTCGCGCACGTTCTGTACGCGCACGCAGCCAGAGGAATCGAAGCGCATCAGCTTGCCGAAAAGGCTCTGCTGCGGCGTGTCGTGCATGTAGACGCCGTCCGGGCTGGGGAAATTGATCTTGACCGAGGCCATCGCGTTGCCGGAACCGGGATCCTGGCGGAAGCGATATTTTTCGGCATCGTCGGTCGACCAGTCGACCGTCATTGGGTCGACCTCGCTGCCGTCCGGCGCGAACAGGCGGATATGGCTATCCTTGAGATAGTTGGGGTCCTTCCGCATCAGCGGAATGATGTCCTTGCGCACGATCGAGACCGGCGCGTTCCAGTACGGATTGACGATGATTTCGTTGATCTTGGAATTGACGATCGGCGTCTGGCGATCGATCTTGCCGACGATCGCGGTGTGGCGCAGCACAACGCGGTCGTTCTCGACAGCCTCGATCTGCGCCGCCGGGATGTCGACCAGCACATAGCGGTTGCCAAGCGTGCCGGCCCGCTCACGCATCCGTTGCAGATTGGTCTGCAGCTGACCAAGCCGAACCGGCGCCGACACGTTCATTGCCGCGAAAGTATATTTGCCGGTGGTCCCGTCGGCCGGCAAGCCGTGACGCAACTGGAAGCGCTTGAGCGCCGAGTCGACGTAAGAATCGAACGCTTCCGAGAGCCCGGCGCTGTGCGCCAGATCGCCCGATATCATCAAGCGCCTGCGCAGCGGCACCACATCGGGATCCTCGACGCCAAGCTGCAGCTTCTTGGTGTCTGGAACCTGCTCCCAGCCGCCTTGCGCGACGATATTCTGATACTGCATGATCGCCTGCTCGGTGAAGGACACCGTCTGCAGGCTGAAGATCGGCAGCGTCGAGGCAACCTTGCCGCCTTCGCTGGCACGCGCATCGAATTGGTCGTCCCAATTGCCACGCGCCGAGGATTTCAGGATATCCCCGATCACATCCTGTGCACTGGCGCGGCCGGCGACCATTGCGGCTGCGAGCGCGGAGGCTCCTGAAAGGAAGAAACGGCGGCTGGTTCTCATGGATGGTCCAGACATTCTTGCTACAATTCAACCCACCGGGCGGTCTCGCCCGCACTCTAGAGTTGGCTTCTTAACAATTAGCCAACCATGGCCCGCATCACTTCGGTGTAAAAACACATGGGTGTAAAAACACATGGAAGTGACTTGAGCACAGGACAAATGCACGGCTTTGGCCCAGCATCACCCGCATCTTCGGTTCCATTCGAATATGGCGGCAACGTGGCTGTTGCTCGAATTTGGATCGGCCGGCCTGACGAAACGGCAAGACCGGTGCTTTTCGGCACCGGTCTTTGGTCTGCTCCGCGGCAGCACTTCCGTGGTCCAGCTTCAGATCTTGCTGCGGCGGGTGCGATTACATCCGATAGGCGATGGTATCGTTCCAGAACCGATCCAGCCGCTGCAGGGCGCGGTTCATCTGCTTGAACTCTTCCGTGTTGATGCCGCCGACCTGCTCGATCGAGCCGACATGGCGTTCGTAAAGGCCGGCGACGACTTCCGCCACCTCGTTGCCCTTCGGCGTCAGCGAGACACGGACCGAACGGCGGTCGATGCGCGAGCGCTGGTGGTTGATGAAGCCGAGATCGACCAGCTTCTTTAGATTGTAGGAGACATTCGAGCCGAGATAATAGCCGCGCGAGCGCAGTTCGCCAGCGGTCAGCTCCGAATTGCCGATGTTGAACAGCAGCAGCGCCTGGATGGCGTTGATGTCGGAGCGACCGTTGCGGTCGAATTCGTCCTTGATCACATCAAGCAGACGGCGATGCAGCCGCTCGACCAGCTGCAGCGATTCCATGTACAGCGAACGGATCGCCTCGCGGCGGTCATCGGATACGTTGGCGGTCTTCGCCGCCGGACGCGAATTGATCATTGTCTTTGCCTCTCGTTTGTCGCCAGGTGATTTTTTTGTTCTTCACCTTGATCGCGACACTATCGAATACTCATAAAATTCGACTTAAACGCCAAGGCTAACAAGAGCTTACCGGTAAGGGGTTTCGAAAGAGGCTTAACGGACGGTCACCCGAGCAAGGATGATTAACCTAAAGATTTAGCCAACGATCCTGGCCGGAATTGCTATCGCCGGGCTTGCCGCTTCTGGATCCAGATCACCACGCGGAACACTATGTAGAGCAGCGCCACCGCAAGGTGCGAGGCGACGATCAGCGGCCGGCGGCCGAACAAGTCGGGGAAGCCAGCATACATGACGCACTCGGTCACCGCGCAGATGAACCAGATCACCGGCCCCCAGGACGCCAGCATCCACAGGCCGGCGGCAGCGAATGGAAAAAACACCGCCAGCACCACCGCCGCCACCTGCCAGTGCACCGGCATCAGATCGAAGCGCCACAACTGGCCGGGGTAAACGCCGATCAGCCGGATCCAGTACAAGATGCCGAACAGCAGACAATAGCCGGCGATAACGCGCTGGAACCAGGCGAAGATGACCTCGATCGTCGAGGGCTGCAGCACCACGCGTCTCGAGGTGGCCTCGCTCACAGCTTCAGTTCCCGTTCGCCGAGCGATGCGAAATAGGCATCGACGTCGGCGGCGCTGACGTCATCGATGCCTGCCGGCCGCCATTGCGGCGTCGAGCCTTTATCGATGATGGCGGCGCGGATACCTTCATAGAAGTCGTGCCCGACAAGCATACGGTTGAGGATACGGAACTCCATTTTCATGCACTCGTCCATCGACAACGTCTGCCCGGCGCTGATCTGGCGCCACGCGACATGCAGGCTGGTCGGTGAACGTGTGCGGATGGTGGCCAGCGTCTTTGCCGCGAACTCGTCGGCGATGGCTGCCCGCTCCAGGCTGGCGACCATATCGGCCAGTGACGGCTGCGCGAAATGCCGAGCGATGGCTTCCAGCGTCGGCCTGTCTGTCTCGCGTTTGGCCGGGACGAAGCAGCCGCGCAGCACCGATTCCGGGTCGCCGCTTGCCGCCAGCCGGTCGAGAAAGCCGGGCTGGTCCTCCGCCTTGATCGTATGGGTGGCGAGGCCCGACCACAAAGCATCGCCATAGCGGATGCGGTTGCCGGTCAGCGCCAGATACATGCCGAAGCTGCCGCCGAGATCCGGCAACAGATGGCTGGCGCCGACATCCGGGAAAAAGCCGATGCCGACCTCTGGCATGGCAAATTGCGCGTTCTCGGTCAGCACCCGCTGCGAGCCATGGAAGGAGATGCCGACGCCGCCGCCCATGACGATGCCGTCGATCAGGGCGACATAGGGTTTCTTGAAACGGGCGATGCGGGCGTTCAGCCGGTACTCGTCGGCGAAGAACTCGACCGGCGGTTTTCCAGCCCGGCCGGCTTCGTAGATGTGGAGGATGTCGCCGCCCGCCGAAAATGCCCTGCCCTCGGCCTTGACGACGACGACGTCGACACCATCGTCGCGTTCCCAGCTGCGCAGCGCCTTGTCCAGCGCCTTGACCATGCGGTGGGTTACGGCATTGAGCGCCTGCGGCCGCGTCAGCGTGACGACGCCGGCCCTGCCCAACCTTTCGAAGCGAATCTCGTCGCCTCCGCCAAAATCCATCGCCAGAGAATCCCTCCCGCGCCCGCCGGGAGTGAAGTGCTAATGCGTGGCGCATAGCCACGTCAATGGCAGCGCCAATCCCGCCTGCTGGCCCGTGGCCGCAGCCGGTGCTAATGCTGGCGCTTTGAACTGGAAGGTTGGGCCATGCCTTGGTTGCCACGCCTTGCTGTTGTGGTGGTCGGCCTAATCGCTGCGAACACTCCTCCCGTATCGGCCGAAACCGTGGATAGTCTCTACCAGTCGCAGACCATCGTCACCGGCCAGGGCGAGGTCAATCGCGAGATCGGTTTCAAGACATGTTTGGATGCGGTGCTGGTCCGTGTCTCCGGTGATCAGCGGCTGGCGAAAAAAACCTGAGGTGGCGGCGCTGCGCGACAAGGCCGGCAGCTTCGTTGCCGAATTCCGCTACCACGACCGCCTTGAAGGCATTCCGGTCCATGACGAACAAGGCACGCACGACCGGCCGCATGATCTCACCTGCCTATACAGGCCCGACGTCATCGATCCGGTGCTTGCCGCGCTTGGCAGCAAGCCATGGCTTGCCGAGCGGCCACGCCTGGCGATTTTTCTGGCGGCGGAGCAAGGCACAAGGCATTTCGCGCTGACTGCCGACGACCAGCGCGGGGCGGCGATGCGCGAATCCTTCGTCAATGCCACCGGTCCGCTGGTCATGCGGATTTTGTTTCCCGAAGCGTCGATGCTGTCGGCCTCGAAGCTTGACGACCGGGCCCTGCGCCATGCCGATATGGCGACGCTGGACCAGCTTGCCCGAAAGGCCGGTGCCGATCAGGCGCTCGCCGGCAGCCTGATCTGGAGCGACAAAGAGTTGGGCTGGATCGCCGATTGGCGGCTTGCCATGAACGGCAAGGCTTATAAGTGGCAAGTGCGCGGTGTCAGCTTCGACGAGGCATTCCGCGTCGCCATGCGGGGTGCTGCGCAGATCCTGTCGGGCAATGGTCAACCAGAATAACGCCCAACAGGACCGCTGGCACAATCGTGTCGCATTGGTCAGCAGCGAAGGCTCGTGGTAAAAGCCGCCCGTCCGGAGTTTTGGCGATGAACAAATTCACACCTGCAAAGCCTGCCGGCGCGCGCAGCGTCGACGAGATCACCGGCAGCCGGCGGCTGCGGCGCATGCGCAAGGCCGATTGGTCGCGCCGCCTTGTCCAGGAGAACCGGCTCTCGGTCGACGATCTGATCTGGCCGATCTTCGTCGTCGACGGCAGACAAGTGCGCGAACCGATCGCCGCCATGCCCGGCGTGTTCCGCCTGTCGCTCGACCTCGCCGTCAAGGAGGCTGAGCGCGCGGCCAAGCTTGGCATTCCGGCGATCGCCACTTTCCCCAATGTGGAGCTCGGCCTGCGCGATCAGACCGGTTCGCACATCCTCGATCCCGAAAACATCATCAACCGCGCCACCCGCGCCATCAAGCGGGCGGTGCCGGAGATCGGCATCATCACCGACGCGGCGCTGGATCCGTTCACCTCGCATGGCCATGACGGCATCTTGCGCGAGGGCATTATCGTCAATGATGAAACGGTGGAGCAGGTGTCGGCGGCGGCCGTCATTCAGGCGGCGGCGGGGGCCGACATCATTGCCCCCTCGGACATGATGGACGGCCGGATCGGTGCCATCCGCGATGCGCTCGACGCCAATGGATTTCAGGATGTAGCGATCATGTCCTATGCGACCAAGTTCGCATCCGCCTTTTACGGCCCCTATCGTGAGGCGGTCGGCACCGCCGGCCTGCTCAAGGGCGACAAGAAGACCTATTACATCGACCACGCCAATTCCGACGAAGCGGTGCGCGAGGCCGAGCAGGATCTAGCCGAAGGCGCCGACATGCTGATGGTCAAGCCCGGCCTGCCCTATCTCGACATCATCCGCCGGCTGAAGGACGAGTTGCAAATGCCGACCTTCGCCTATCAGGTCTCGGGCGAATATTCGATGATCAAGGCCGCCGCCGCCAATGGCTGGATCGACGGCGACAAGGCGATGCTGGAATCGCTGCTCGCGTTCAAGCGCGCCGGCTGCGACGGGATTCTCACCTACTTTGCGCCCGAAGTAGCGGCGATGCTGAAGGGATAGGTGATCGCATCGTTTTGGGACTTTGGTGCATGGGATGGGGCCTGTCGTAAACCTTCGGGATTGGCCGAATCCTCCCTCCCCCTCGTCATCCTGGGGCGGAGCAGGAGCGAAGCGACGCGGCGCAGACCCTAGGATCCATGCCGTGACCTGGCGGCAGCGCTCCGGCGGATCGAAAACGAACGCACCCATCCGGTTCTCCGAAAAAGTTCGGCCCATTCCGGATTGGTCTTCTTGATCTCCATTCGCGTGGTTCGTCGTTCTGGGCCGCTGTATTCTTCGGCCGATGTCACGGCATGGATCCTAGGGTCTGCGCCGCGTCGCTTCGCTCCTTGCTTCGCTCCAGGATGACGACGGGATGGTTGGTTATGGCCAATCGCCAGCGTTGGGAGATTGGCGGTTGTGGCCCAGCCGTTCATCGCTAGCCGGCGATCCAAAAACACCGCTTGCAAAATGCAATCAGTTAAGCTAACCCGATAACTGCTTGCATGTCACAATTGGTTATCGAGGAGGCTCTCATGTCCAAACTTCGCGTCAGCGCTTTCACCCTGTCGATCGACGGCTTCGGCGCCGGTCCCGACCAAGACCTGAAGAACCCGCTGGGTGTTGGCGGGGAAGCCCTGCACGGATGGATGTTCGGCACCCGCACTTTCCGCAAGATGGTCCTCGGCAAGGATGGCGGGACCACGGACACTGACGAGGCGTTCGCCGCACGCAGCTTCGAAAACGTCGGCGCATGGATCCTCGGCCGCAACATGTTTGGGCCAATCCGCGGCGAATGGCCGGATGACAGCTGGAAAGGCTGGTGGGGTGACAACCCGCCCTACCATGTGCCGGTCTTCGTGCTCACGCATCATCCGCGTGATCCGATTGTAATGGAGGGCGGCACGACCTTCTATTTCGTGACCGATGGCATCCACTCAGCGCTACAAAAGGCGAAAGCAGCGGCTGACGGCAAGGACATAAGGCTCGGCGGCGGCGTCGCCACGATCCGGCAATATCTCCAGGAAAAGCTCATCGACGAATTGCATCTGGCGATCTCACCGGTCCTGCTCGGCGCCGGCGAGAACCTTTTTGCCGGCATCGACATGCCCAAGCTCGGCTATCGCTGCAGCGAGCAGGTCGCGACGCCGAAAGCCACGCACGTCATCATCGAACGTGCCTAGCTTGTCGCAGGGCGCCACAGAGCAGCGCCCTCCTCGCCGCTTTAGTCAGTACTTCTCCGGCACATACAGTTCGCGCGGCAGTACCTGGCGCTCGTATTCGGGATTGAAGACGCGCTCCGGCAGTATGATCTCTTCGTGCGGCACCTCCTCATAAGGCATCTGCTTGAGGAGTTGGTCGATGCAGTTCAGCCGTGCCCGTTTCTTGTCGTTGCCCTCGACGATGAACCACGGGGCGCCACCCTTGCCCGCCGAGTCGCGGCCCTCGAAGACCACGACGAGCTTCTTCTTGTGATAGGCGACCCAGGACTGCAGCTTGATCAATTCGGATTGCAGCATGATGAGATCGCGAAAATACTGCAGGCGGTCGATCGATGGCGGATGCGCATTCTTGTAGATCTTGGCGATCTCCATCGACAGCGCCGGCTCCGAGATTTCCAGCTTATAATCTTCGTCGAGCGTGTCGGCGAGTTCCGCTTCCAGCCAGTCCCCGGCCGGGGAATTCTGTTTTATCTCGATCATTTGCGCTGCTCCGCTTACAGTCCTTGCCGGCCGCTGTCAGGCGCTCCGCCGCCCGGCCCGGCGGCCGGAAATCGAAGCGCTGAACCGATGTTAGTATAGGCCGGCAATGACGGTTTTATTGCAGCCACTGCTGCGCTGGCTGTGCGTTCAATCCGAAAGATGTGATCGAGCTTGCCCTGCGGAACTGGCGACAAGCGGAACGAATTATCCTACAAATGCCCGGTTCATTGAGGGCTGTCGTTTGCAACGCCCTTTCCCGATAAATCGTGAGGATACGACATGGAATACCGCACTCTCGGCCGTTCCGGGCTGAAGGTTTCGACGCTGACCATGGGGACAATGACATTCGGCGGCGGCGGCGCGTTTTCGGCGGTCGGCAAGACCGACCTCGACGAGGCGCGTCGGATGATCGACCTTTGCATCGATGCCGGCGTCAATGTTATCGACACCGCCAACGTCTATTCGAACGGCCGTGTCGGAAGAGATCATCGGCGAGGCGCTCGGAGGCAAGCGCAAGGGCGACGTGCTGATCGCCTCCAAGGCACGCATGCGGATCGGCAAAGGCCCCAACGATGAAGGCTTGTCGCGCTACCATCTGATCCGCGAATGCGAGAGGAGCCTGAAGCGCCTCAGGACCGATGTCATCGACATCTATTTCCTGCACGAGTGGGATGGCCTGACACCGCTAGAGGAAACCATCGCCGCGCTCGACACGCTGGTCGCGCAGGGCAAGGTCCGTTATGTCGGCTGCTCCAATTATTCCGGCTGGCAAGTGATGAAGGGGCTGGGGATCAGTGACCGTCATCACCAGCCGCGCTTCGTCACCCAGCAGATCCATTACACGTTGGAAGCGCGCGAGGCCGAGTATGAATTGTTGCCGATCTCGGTCGACCAAGGGCTCGGCGTGCTGGTCTGGAGCCCGCTTGCCGGCGGGTTGCTGTCCGGTAAATACCACCGTGACCAGCCGACCGCCCGCCAGCTCAGCGGCTGGTCGGAACCGCCGATCCGCGACGAGGACCGGCTGTGGCGGATCGTCGACGCGCTGATCGACATCGGCAACAACCACGGTGTGTCGGCGGCGCAGGTTGCGCTTGCCTGGCTGCTCGGTCGGCCCGCCGTCAGCTCGCTGGTGATCGGCGGACGAACCGAAGCGCATTTCAAAGACAATATCGCCGCTGCAAGCCTTGTGCTTGGCGATGAGGAGCGCACACGCCTCGACGCGGTCAGCAGGCCGCCCGTGCTCTATCCTTACTGGCACCAGCAATTCACGGCAAAGGACCGGTTCGGTCCGGCCGATCTCGTCCTCGACCGCGACGGCGCCTGAAAACAGCCTGAAGCCAGGTTCCCGGACTGCGCCGAGATATGGAGCCGATCGTGCCTTGCGGTGTTGTGTTTGCGGCCCAATGCTCCTAGGCAAAGGCCAAGCACAATGAAAGGAACCGATATGGCACGAGCACCGAACTACGGTCAGGAACGCAAGGAACGCGACCGGCAGAAGGCTGCCAAGAAGGCGGAAAAGCAGGCTGCCAAGGTCGCAGCCAAGGAGCGATCGAAGCCCGAGGGCGAGAGCGAGTCCCAAACCAAAACCGAAACGGCCGAGTGATGACGCCCGGCCTGTCAGGCGGTCCGGGCCTCGGTCAAATCCCGCTATGCCTCAGGCGGGCGCCTTGTCGCTGACGAAGACGTTCACTTCACGAGCGGCGGCAATGAAGGCCCGTCTTGCGTTCATGGCCGGCTTGTCGCCGGCCAGCGCATCATGACAGGCCTGCAGCGCTTCGCGGTGCTTGGGGCTGCGCTTGCCGGGCCAATTGTTGAGGAGGTAGTCGGAAGCCTCGCGGGCCGTACGCAAGAGCTGATTGCTTCCTGCCGCGCCCTTGACGGTCACGGGTGTGTCAAATCGGTTGTTTTCCATCGCCGCTCTTACGCCATCGGCATTTGCGAAGCGAGACCGAAAGTAGCATTCTTCGCTCATCTGCCCTTTTTCGTCATCAATGGCCGCGGATCCTCACTCAAGCGACGACGGCAAATCCCCGGGCGCGCAGGCCGCGCCGGTCGTTGCGCAGCGAGGTCACCAGCCGGTCGCGGCTGCCGATGATATGGGTTGAAAGCAGGCGGGCAGCGCTATCGGCATCGCCGGCCCGTACCGCCGACAGAATGGCATGGTGTTCGGCCCAGGCACGGCCAAGTGCTGCCTCGTCGCGAACCTCGAGCCAGCGGGCGCGCGACAGGCGTGTCATCGCGTCGCGAACCGCTCTGAACAGAAACTCGTTGCCGGACAGACGCGCCAACTCGATATGAAAGTCCATGCCGACGCGATGCCATTCCTCGCGCGGCGTCTTGTCGTCGCAAGAATCGAGCATCCCCTCAATGATTTCGACGGCACTCCGGTCCTGCAAGGTGCAAGTTATTCTGAGCGCCGCGACCTCGACCGCCTCGCGATAGACGGCGATCTGCTCGAGTTCGGCGAGATTAATAGGCGAGACCGTCCAGCCGCGGCCGTCGCGGCAGATCAGGCCTTCGGTCTCGAGCCGCAGCAATGCCGCCCTGACCGGCGTGCGCGAGGCGCCGAAACGGCTTTCGACCCAGCGCTCCGTCAGCCGCTCGCCGGGACCGATCTCGAGCCCGAGGATCATCTCGCGAAGCTGCTTTTCGACGTTTTGCATCTGCGACATTGGCGTTCCTTTTGTTGGAGCCGGTTCATTGGCTCTCTGTTCACCGGCCATTTGTTGCCGATCCCTTTGCAGGGGCCGCATTGACAGCGACCAGCCTTGCGTCCATGATGGATACCAATCTGGTATACCAAAATGGGATCCACAACAAGTTTTCATCCAAGCCGGCGGGACAGGACAGGACATGCCGCAAGACGCCACCCTCGCCACGCAAGGCACGCACAACGTCCACTGGCGTCGCAATCTCGCCGTGTGTTTTGCCGGCTCGTTCAGCACGCTTGTAGCGATGACGCTGCTGTTGCCCTTCCTGCCGCTGTACGTCGAGCAGTTGGGCGCCGAGGGTCACGCGGCGATCGTCCAGTGGTCGGGCATTGCCTACGGCGCCACCTTCCTTGCTGCCGCGCTGGTTGCGCCCTTGTGGGGGCGGCTAGGCGACCGCTACGGCCGCAAACTGATGCTGGTGCGTGCCAGTTTCGGCATGGCGCTGTGCATGTCGCTGACCGGCATGGTGCAGACCGTCTGGCAATTGGTGCTCCTGCGCCTGCTGATCGGCTTTGCCGGCGGCTATTCTTCGGGCTCGACCATCCTGGTTGCCATGCAGACGCCGAAGGATCGCTCTGGCTGGGCGCTGGGCGTGCTGTCGGCCGGCATAACCGCCGGTGCTCTGGTCGGTCCGCTGCTCGGCGGCGCGCTGCCGCCGCTGATTGGAATCCGCGCCACCTTCCTGCTCGCCGGCGGCGTCATTTTCCTGGCGTTTCTGGCAACCACCTTGCTGATCAGGGAGGCCCCTCGCCCGGTTGCCGTCAAGGCGGCGTCACAAGAAAAAGCGAGAGGCGGCTGGTCGCAGATTCCCGACAAGCGCCCCGTCGTCGCCATGCTGGCGACCGGCATGCTGTTGAGTTTTGCCACCATGTCGATCGAGCCGATCATCACCGTCTATGTCCAACAGCTCATCGAAGATCAGAGCCAGGTCACGCTGATCTCCGGCATCGTCATGTCCGCGGCAGCGCTCGGCGCCATCCTGTCAGCGTCGCGGCTCGGCAAGCTCGCCGACCGTATCGGCCATTGGAACGTAATCGTTGCCGCACTCGCCGTCTCGGCGCTGCTCCTGATCCCGCAGGCCTTCGTTACGCAGGGCTGGCAACTCGTCGGCCTGCGTTTCTTGATGGGCCTGGCGCTTGGCGGTCTCGTGCCCTGCATCACCAGCGTCATCCGCCACAATGTGCCAGACGGCGTCGGCGGCAATGTGCTGGGCTTGTCGATCTCGGCGCAATATGTCGGGCAGGTCGCCGGACCGTTGCTCGGCGGCTTCGTCGGCGGCCATTTCGGTATGCGCTCGGTGTTTCTCGGCACATCGGTGCTGATGGCGGGCGGAGCGGCCTATAACTGGCTGGTCCAGTCGCGCCGCGAACGCGCCATGCTGGCGGAAGCCGGCAAATCCTGACACGGTTCGCCGCACTATCTCAGGCGGTCGCCAGGAATCGCGGAGGCGTGGAAATGAGCATGGCTGAACAGACGGCGGGCAGTCGCATTCTGATTTTTGCCGGCAGCCTATGCGGCGCAACCGGCGTGGCTCTTTCGGCGGCGGCGGCACATCTCGGCGGCGCTTTCGTCGGTACGGCCGCATCCTTCCTGCTCATGCATGCGCCGGTCTTCCTTACCGTCGGGCTGCTCGGTGGCAATAGAATCCTGCGAACCGGAAGCCTCATCCTTCTCGTCGGGCTTCTGCTTTTCTCGGGAGATCTTTTGGCCCGCGACTTCCTTGGCTCGCGGCTGTTCCCGATGTCGGCGCCGATCGGCGGCACGTTGCTCATCGGCGGCTGGCTCGTGATGGCCGCCTCGGCGCTGGTACACCCGCGCCGCCATTGATGCGGCAACCAATGGCGGCCGCTGCTCTTTTCGCCAGCCGCGCTCGATCCACGAGCTCTGTCTTGCCAGCTCAGTCTTGCGGACGTTCGGGCCGGACTTGGCCGTCGCGCTTGGGCGTCTTGACTATACGCCGTCGCTCCAGCCGTTCGGTGGCCGGCGAGATGCCCCAATAATTGCGATAGATGTCTTCGAACAGATGCTTGATCGGATGCATGGCTTAATGTCCTCTAGCTTTTTGAATCGATCCAATGCGCGGGCACAAATAATAGGCCGCCGATCAGCTCCGCTTGCGCCCTACGAGGAAACGCAGGTCGCGAATCCACGGACCGGTCCTGTCGCGCCCCTTACGGACATCCGCGCCCGAGCGGATGCTCCAGTCGTTCCGGTAAATGTCCTCGAACAGATAATTGACGGGGTGCATGGCGCTCTCCTCTTGTATCGATCCAATCTGCGGATAAAAACCGCTCTTGGATCGATTCAAGAATACGCGTCACATTATAAATGTCAAGCAGAAATTTGAATCGATCCAAGGAAGATGTTAGGTAATCGGCGATACTGTTGGACAGGAGTCCTGGAGACAAACAAATGGCATCACTCACCGAAGGCGGCAGGAGGCCCATCCGGCTGGCGGACATCGCCAAGGCCGCGGGCGTATCGCACGGCACTGCCTCCAATGTCTTCAGCCGTCCCGAAATCGTGCGCGAGGAGGTCCGCGAGCGGGTCAAGGCGGCGGCCGACGCGCTGGGCTACGCCGGCCCGGATCCCAAGGGCCGCCTGCTGCGCGCCGGCAAGGTCAATGCAATCGGCGTCGCCACAACCGAGCCGCTGTCTTATTTCTTCGACGACCCGTTTGCCCGCGTGATGATGGCCGGCATCTCGGAGGCCTGCGACGCCACCGGCGCGGGAATAGCCCTCGTGTCGGCTGGCAACGAGGAAAAACTTGCCTGGAATATCCAGAGCGCCCTCGTGGACGGCTTCATCCTGTTCTGCATCGAGGGCGGTCCGCGTCTCGTTGAGCTGACGCGCGAACGAAAGCTCCCCTTCGTCGCGCTCGAGCTCGGCTCGCAGGACGACACGGTCTCCGCGATCAGTATCGACAATGTTGCCGGCGGCCGGCTCGCGGCGCGCCATCTGGCGGAACTTGGACATCGCCGCTTCGCCGTGTTGTCGCTGGCCTTCGCCGACGACAGCACCGGTCTTGTCTCGCCCGAGCAGGTCCGGACGGCGTCCTATACCGGAACCCGTGATCGCCTCCTCGGCTATTTCGAAGAGCTTTCCCGGTTTGGTGTCGACACCACCAAAGTGCCGGTCTACGAGACCGAAAACGATAAGGCGAGCACAAGGGCTGGCCTTGAAACCATCTTCGCCTCGGCGGAACCGCCGACCGCCATCCTGGCGATGTCGGACCGGATCGCAATGGTGGCATTGGAATGGCTCAACGCACGGGGCATCGCGGTTCCCCGCGATGTTTCCGTCGTCGGCTTCGACGGCGTGCCTGAAGCCGCAACTTGCGAGCCTCCGCTCACCACCATCGCCCAGCCGATCGCCGAGATCGGCCGCCGGGCAGCGCGAAGAATCCTCGACTTCGACGGCACGGTGCGGCGAGAAACGCTCGACGTCGAACTTGTCGTCAGGGCATCGTCCGGACCACCGCCAAGTACAGGCTGACTGGGGCAGATCGGCTCCAAATCTTATCTATTGGCCGCCATGGGACCGATGCCAAAGGATGGACGAACAGGCAGCGCCTCGTTGCGGACCGGCTTGCCCTTGCCGGACCAGCCGATTGCGGACAGCCACTCCAGATAAAAGGCGAGCGCGAACTGCATGGCGATGCCGGCGGCGAGCAGCAGACTGTCATAGGCAATGCCGCCCGGGTTGATCAGCTTCATCACCTGCGCCGCCATGGCAATCACCGTGCCGGCAATGAAAACCGGCAGCGAGCGTTTGCCCAATATGGCGAGCGGATTGTCGCGGCCGGTGCGGAACAGGTTCGAGACGAAAGGCAAGGCGACGACCAGATAGCTCATCGCCAGGATGTGCAGCAGCCGCGGCAACGACAGGAACGTCTTGTCGAAACCGGTCAGCACCACCGGCAGGTCGAGCCATGACACATGCCCCCACAGCGGGCTATGCACCCAGACGAGCGCCGTCAGCACATAGGCGGCCGCCGCGCCGACCAGCCATCGATTGACCGGGATGGTGCCGCCGCGCCGCACATGCAACACGCTGGCCATGCCGATATTGAACAGCAATTGCCATGACAGCGGATTGAGGAACCAGAACCCGGGCTCCGGGTAGTTCGGCGGCGCGATCTGGTAGATTCCGGCAACCAGCCAAAGGGCTGCGGACACGGCAAGCGCGGCCAGTGGCCTGTAGCTGATGAACAGCAGGAAGGCCGGCGCCATCAACAGCAGCACCGCATAGACCGGCAGTATGTTGTTGTAACCGAGCTGATGGCCGAGCGTGACGACACCGACCAGGACTTGCGGCGGATTCCTGACGAGCGGCTCGATGTTGATCAGCGTCAGAAGGTCCGGCCGTTTCGCAAACACCGCCGCTGCGCAGAAGATGGCCATGACCACCATCGTCGTGACGATGTGGGTGACATAGAGCACGCCGGCGCGGCGCCACATCTTCAGCGTTGCGACCAACCGGTTTCCCGGCTGGAATCTGGTGCCGTAGGCAAGAGCGACGGACATGCCGGAGATCAGCACGAAGGCCTCGGCCGCATCCGAAAACCCGAAATTCTTGTAGGTCAGGGTTTCGAAAACTGTGCCCGGCACGTGGTCGATGAATATGGTCAGGAGGGCGAGTGCCCGGAACACGTCAATACGCGTATCGCGTTCCGGCGAAACTGGCATGGTCATCGATAAAAGGCCTTAAAGCTGGTTGTTCATGCGCGGTATGCGACCACCCGGGCGACCACCCGGCGCACACTGCTTCGAATCCCTCCCGCGGGGATTATATCGGCAAAGAAACGGACTGAAATGCGCCCGGTTCAATCAACTTTCGCGGAGCTTGAAAATATTCCGTTTTGAAGCCGGCAAATGAATGAAACATCGTGAAAACAAAAGGATGCAACTATGTCCGAAAAACCTCCGGAAGATGACTTTTTGCGGCGCGACCTGCCATTTTTTTATCGCGTTTACAGGCCCGCAGCACCAACCGGAGAGTGCCTCTTTCTGCTGCATGGATCGGGTGTCGACGAGACGACTCTGGTGCCGCTGGGGCGCCAAGTCTCGCCGCACGCCACCTTGGTGGCGATGCGTGGCCGCATCGCCCAGGAAGACGGTTTCCGCTGGTTCAGGCGGATTTCGCCGATACGATTCGAGCAGGACAGCATCCGCAAAGAGGCGGACGCTTTCGCTGACTTCATCCCCAAGGCCGCGAAACGCCACGACCTCGATCTCGCCCGAGCCTCCTTTATCGGCTACTCCAACGGCGCCAACCTGGTTTCAAGCGTGATGCTGCTTCATCCGCGGCTGATCGTCCAAGCGGCTTTGCTGCGCCCGATGCCGGTTCTGGACGAGGTGCCGCCGGCGGATCTCAGCAACGCACGGGTGGTAATCTTATCCGGCGCCGACGACCTGATTTACCGGCCCTTCGCACTCGCGCTGGTCGGACTGCTCAGCCGGCATGGCGCCAAAGTCGAGGCCCACACCGTCGCCTCCGGCCATGAAATCGGCAATCCGGACGCCGCGATCGTCAGGCGGTGGCTGGCAGATCCTGCAGCCGCCGTTGCAACGTCAGATCGATAAGCCTCGAAGCTAGCCTCGCCCCATGCGGTTCCAGGCGTCCAGCCCGGCGATCTTGTAGGCTTCGGCCAGCGTCGGATAGTTGAAGGTGTTGTTGACGAAGAAGTCGACAGTGCCACCGAGATTGATGACCGCCTGGCCAATGTGGATGAGTTCGGTCGCGCCCTCGCCGACAATATGGGCGCCGAGCAGACGGCGTGTTTCGATCGAAAACAGAAGCTTCAGAAAGCCGGTGTTGACGCCCATGATGTGGCCGCGCGAGGTCTCGCGAAACCGCGCCACGCCGACCTCATAGGCTGCACCACTCTCGCGCACCTGCTCCTCGGACTGGCCGACAGTGGAGATTTCCGGCACGGCATATATGCCATAGGGAAAGGTTTCGGGCGGCGGCGGCAACGGCACGCCGAACGCGTGGCAGGCGGCCACCCTGCCCTGCTCCATCGAAGTCGAGGCCAGGCTCGGAAAACCAATGACGTCGCCGGCGGCATAGATGTTGGGCGCGCTTGTCTGGAACGTCTGCGGATCGACCTTGATGCGGCCCCTGGGATCGGCCTCAATGCCGACCGCTTCCAAGCCCAGGCTGCCGACATTGCCGGTACGCCCTGCAGCATAAAGCACCATCTCGGAACGTATGGTGCGGCCGTCGGCCAGCATCACCTCGGCATGATCGGGTTTCGAGGCGATCTCCTTGACGGCGCTGCCCAAGCGGATGGTCATGCCGCGGTCGCGCATCTGATGGATGAAGTCGTCGACGATCTCGCGGTCGACGAAATCCAACATGGTATTGCGCGGCTCGACCAGCGTCACCGACACGTCGAGCGCCGAAAAGATCGTTGCATATTCGACGCCGATGACGCCGGCGCCGATCACCGTCAGAGTGCGCGGCAGGCGGTCGAGCTCCAGCATCTCGTCGCTGTCGAAGATCCGTGTCTTGTCGAACGGCACGTCGCGCGGCCGGTGCGGCCGGGTGCCGACCGCGATCAGCGCATGGGCGAAGCCAACCTCGCTGTAGTCGCCGGTGTCGGTGGTCAGGCTGACCTTGTTGGGGCCGAGGAATTTTGCCGCGGCACGTGCGCTCTTGACCGTGTTGCGCATGAACTGGTGCTGCAGCACCTCGACCTCATGGTCGAGCGTCTTATGCAGGCGCTCGACCAGATCGCCAACCGAAATGTCCTGCTTGACCCGGTAGCCGCGACCGTAAAAGCCGCGCTCGCGCCAGCCTGAGAGGTTGAGCACCGTCTCGCGCAACGTCTTCGACGGGATGGTGCCGGTATGCACCGACACGCCGCCGAGGCGCCGGCCTCTGTCGACCACCAGCACCGACTTGCCGAGCTTGGCCGACTGCACCGCGGCGCGGCGCCCGGATGGGCCGCTGCCGATGACCAGCATGTCGTAGTCCATGTCGCCCCGTCCCCTCGGCTTGGCGCTTTTGTTGCGCCGCAGCAAGCTAACGCTATCCGCGCCACAAATTCAACAAGTCACAGACGGCGCCAAGTGCTCCGTCACCATCTACATGGTGGACGGCTCGATCTTGATTCCGCCGCGAACCTTCACCATTTCATCCACAAGCGGCCCCGTGCATTAACCCGGGTTCGATTACGAGGAAATGACATGAACGCTCGCGTTCTCGACGGCGAAATCATCACCAGCAGGCTCGAAGATATCAGCGCCTATGAGGGCGTACGCACGCGGCGCATTCTCGCCTTCTTCATCGATTATTTCATCGTGGCGCTGCTCACCATTCCATTCGCGATCCTGGTGTTCTTGTTCGGGCTGTTGACGCTCGGCCTCGGCTGGATGCTGTTTTCCATTCTCGTGCCAGCCGTCGCCATCCTCTACATCTGGAACACGCTCGGCAGTAAAGACCAGGCCACCACCGGCATGAAGATAATGGGCATCCGGCTCGACCGACTCGACGGCAGCCCCATCGACGGGCTGACCGCCGTCGTGCATTCGGTGCTGTTTTGGGCCGGCAATGTCATCCTTTCGCCGCTGGTCCTGCTGGTGAGCCTGTTTTCCGATCGCAAGCGCACGCTGCACGACCTGCTGCTCGGCACTGTCGTCAGCCGCAGCGGCCGCTGAGCAGACTTTTGAAGCGCGGCCGCAGCCTTTGCGCACAAATGTGAAGACGTCCAATCAACCAGGCTTTCACAATCCTGTTGAATTTTTCGGCTTCCGCGCCAAAGGTAGAGCGATTCGCAGGAGTGTTTCCAAGGCTCGATGACGCAGCACCCGACCCAGTCGCCGCAGTTCTTTCTGACCGCGCCCTCGCCATGTCCCTATCTCGAGGGCCAGTTCGAGCGCAAGGTGTTCACACACCTGGTCGGCGACAAGGCCCCGGAAATGAACGATCTGTTGACGCAGGGTGGATTCAGGCGGTCGCAGAACATCGCCTACAGGCCGGCTTGCGAGACCTGCCGCGCCTGTGTGTCGGTGCGCATCCTGGCGCAGGAATTCACCGCCAGCCGCAACATGAAACGGGTCATACAGCATAATTCGGATCTGGTCGGCGCCATGCACGACGCCGAGCCCTCCACCGAGCAGTATTCGCTGTTCCGCAGCTATCTCGACGCCCGCCATCGCCGTGGCGGCATGTCCGATATGACCGTGCTCGACTACGCCATGATGGTAGAGGATACCCATGTCGACACCAAGGTCATCGAATACCGTCGCCGCGGACCCGACAGCTTCATCACCGGCAAGGGCCAGGGCGAGCTGATCGCCGTGGCGCTCACCGACAAGATGGCCGATGGCCTGTCGATGGTCTATTCCTACTTCAACCCGGACTTCGAGGACCGCTCGCTCGGCACCTTCATGATCCTCGACCACATCGCCCGCGCCAGGGCGATGGGCCTGCCCCATGTCTACCTGGGTTACTGGGTCAACGGCTCGCGCAAGATGAATTATAAGATGCGCTTCCAGCCGCAGGAGCATCTCGGCCCGAAAGGTTGGGAACGCTACAATCACGAAGCGGTTTCGCGCTGATCTTCGCTTTCGGTATTCAGTCTTAAATTGTTTCGAGGAAGATGCCCGCTGGGCTTCCGGCCGATCGGCTGGAAACCGGGCAGGTCAATTTTGCGCCTCCAAGCCTACGCGAGAATTGCCGCATGTCTTCCCACAACGAGCACCAGAGAGGCCTTCTGATCACCGCCATCGGCGGGCTGACGCTGACGGTCGACATTCCGCTGATCCGGCTCGCCGATGGCGAGGCATGGACGATCCTGCTGTTGCGCACCGGTACGACCTTCGTCGCCACGCTCATCATCTGGGCCGTCTGGCGCTCGCTGAGCGCAAAGGCGCCGCAGCTTATCCCGGGCTGGTCAGGGCTCATCGTTGCCGCCCTCTACGGGCTCGGCTCGATCGCCTTCATCACCGGCGTCTACAGCACCTCGACCGCCAACCTCGTTTTCATCCTGGCGTTCACAACCATGTTCGCGGCCCTTTTGTCATGGCTGTTCCTGAAGGAGAGGCCACGGCCCCTGACGCTTGCAGCGCTGGCACTGATGATCGTCGGCGTGACGATCATTGTCGGCGATTCCGTTGGAACCGGACATCTCTTCGGCGACCTGATGGCGCTATGCTCGGCTTTCATGATCGCAGCGGCCATCACTATCTCGCGCGCAAGCGGCAAGGATATGGGTTTCACGGCGCTGATCGGAGTGGTCCTGCCGCTGGCCGTCGCCGCCCTGATGGTTTCCAAGGTGGGTTTTCACGTCAACGCGCCATGGTGGATCGTCTTCAACGGTGCCGTCATCATGCCGATCTCTTTCTTCTGCCTCGCCAACGGCCCGAAATACATCTCCGGGCCGGAAGTGGCGATGTTCTACCTGTTAGAAACCGTGCTGGCGCCGGTCTGGGTGTGGATGATCTTCGCCGAAGCGCCGTCGCGCTACAGCCTGATCGGCGGCGCAATCCTCATCATGACCTTGATCGGCCATTCGCTCTGGCAGTTGCACGAGGGGCGCAAGCGCCGCGCCACGTTCGCCGTCAGTCACCCGGCCTGATTCTTTTTCGCGGCGGCACGTTCGGCGACAATTTCGATCTGCGGCGGCGCGTCATCGTGCTCCGCCGGTTCGGCGGCAGCGAGTTCATCGGTCAGTTCCACTTCGCGCAGCCATTCGCGCCAGATTGCGACCAGCAGGGCCATCAGCACCGGGCCTATGAACAGGCCGAGAAAACCCATCGTCTTGACGCCGCCGATCAGGCCGAAAAAGGTTGGCAGGAAGGGCAGCTTTATCGGCCCGCCGACCAGCTTTGGGCGCAATGTCTTGTCGACGACGAAGAGTTCGACCGCGCCCCAGACGAACAGTGCCAGCCCAGCCATCGGCGAGCCGCTGGCGGCGAGATAGATCGAGACCAGCGTGAAGGACAGGGGCGCGCCGCCGGGGATCAGCGCCATGATGCCGGTCAGCGCGCCGAGCGTCACCGGCGAAGGCACGCCGGCCAACCAGTAAGCGATGCCCAGCACCAGCCCTTCGCCGATGGCGATAACGGTCATGCCGGTCACCGTCGAGGAGATCGTCGCCGGCACCACGCGTGAGATCCGTTCCCATCTGGCCGGCAGGATGCGTTCGCCGAGGCGATCGACCTGTCCGGCGAAATGCTCGCCGTCACGATAGGCGAAGAACAGCGCGATCATCATGAACAGCAGCGTCAGCAAAAGGCCGAAGGCGCTGCCGCCCGCGGCAAGCACGCCGCGGTAGATGCTGCCGATATTGGCGCCGCTGATCAGCTGGATCAGTTCGCCGATACCGCCAGGGTGGCCAACGTTGACCGTCCATTGTTCATTGAGCCATTCGCCCACCACCGGCATGGTGGCAATCCAGTGCGGCGTCGGCGCACCGTAGCGGTTGGTCTCGATCGACCAGTTGACCCATTCGCGCACCTCATTGATGGCGTAGGTGCCGGCAAGCGCGATCGGCACCACCAGGAAGGTCAGGATGAACAAGATCGCAAGCGTCGCCGCGATGGTGCGGTTGCCGCCGACGCCGGCGAGCAGCCGTCGGTAGAGCGGCCAGCTGGCGAAGGCGATCACCAGGGCGGCAAGGACCGGAAACAGGAAGCCGTGGAAGAAGTAAACGCCAGCGGCAACGATCAGCACCAGGAGCCAGCGCGCCGCCGACAGCGGCGGAATGACAGCGGCCCTGAGCGGCGTCGACAGGCCAAACAGGCGCTGCTGCCGCTCCGGCTTCTGTATCCTGACTTCCTTCAAGCGCCCAATTCTCCCTGGCCCATAGCGTCGCTTATGCACTGATATAGTGCAGCAATCGTGACGACATTCCAAATGTTTGGGTAGAGCTGCTAATCTCCCCGCTTGAGGAGGAGATGGCCGGCAGGCCAGGGGGGTCGCCGAGCGTGAGACGCCAGCCTCCTCTGTCTGCGATACGTGAGGCGCCAGTCCCCTCCGTCTGCGATAAGGGTCGTGTCTGGACGTTCCGACCCCCTCTGTCGCCTTCGGCGACATCTCCCCCTCAAGGGGGGAGATACCGCTTCACCCGAACTTCCCCGTGCGCGGGAACCCCTTCGGCACCATGCGGCCGGCCGAGGCGCGGGCGCCAATCCATTCGGCAAGCTCGTCACGCGATTTGGTAAAGGTGCGGTCTGCCGAATCCTGCCAGGACAGGCCGCTTGCGAGCGTGAAGGTCTTGAGGTCGAGGACGCCGCCGTCCTTGTACTTCTGCAGGCGCACGCCCTTGCCGCGCCCCATCTCCGGGATCTCGGCCAGCGGGAACACCAGCATCTTGCGGTTCTCGCCGACGATGGCGAGATGGTCGCCCGCGACGCTCACGCAGCGCTGGGCTTCGTCTGGCGCCTTGACGTTCATCACCTGCTTGCCCTTGCGGGTGTTGGCGACGACTTCTTCTTCCGGCACGATGAAACCGTTGCCGTCATGCGACACCAGCAGCAGCTTGCGCTTGGGATCATGGACGAAGGCGGTGACGATATCCTGGTCGTTGTCCATGTCGACGATGATGCGGATCGGCTCACCATGGCCACGCCCGCCGGGCAGCCGGTCGGCGCCGATCGTGTAGAACTTGCCGCCGGTGGTGAAGACCAGCACCTTGTCGGTGGTCTGGGCATGGAAGGCGAGCTTGAGGCTGTCGCCTTCCTTGAAGGTCAGGGCCGAATGGTCGGTCAGATGACCTTTCATGGCCCTCAGCCAGCCCTTTTCCGAAACGACCACAGTGACCGGCTCGCGCTCGATCATGGCATGGGCGATATCGGTCAGGTCATGCTCGGGTGCGTCGGCGAACTCGGTGCGGCGTTTGCCGATGTCGGTCTCGGGCCCGTATTTCTGGCGAACATTGGCGACTTCCCACTTGATCGTCGCCCACTGCTTGGCGTCGGACGCAAGCAGTGCCTCGATCTGCTTCTTCTCGCCGGTCAGACCATTGAATTCCTCGCGGATTTCGAATTCCTCGAGCTTGCGCAGCGCCCTCAGACGCATGTTGAGGATGGCTTCAGCCTGGGTGTCGGTGAGTGACCAGCGGGCCATCATCACTTGCTTGGGCTCGTCCTCCTCGCGGATGATCCTGATCACCTCGTCGATGTTGAGGTAGGCAATCAAATAGCCGGCGAGGATCTCCAGCCGCCTCTCGATCTCGCCGAGGCGGTGCTTGGAGCGGCGGATCAAGACGTCGCGGCGGTGCTCCAGCCATTCCTTGAGCACACCTTTCAGCGACAGCACGTTCGGCACCTTGCCGCGCGACAACACGTTCATGTTGAGCGGAAAGCGGCTTTCGAGCTCGGTCAGCTTGAACAGCGATTCCATCATGATGCCGGGATCGACCGAGCGGCTCTTCGGCACCAGCACGACGCGGATGTCCTCGGCGCTCTCGTCGCGGATATCCTCGAGCAGCGGCAGCTTGCGTGCCATCAAGAGCTCGGCGATCTTTTCGATCAGCCTGGCCTTCTGGACGCCATAGGGAATTTCGGTGACGACAATGTTCCAGGTGCCCCTGCCCTGATCCTCCTGGCTCCATTTCGCCCTGACGCGAAAGCCACCGCGACCCGTTTCGTAGGCTTCGAGGATCGAGGCTCGACTGTCGACGATGATGCCGCCGGTCGGGAAATCCGGCCCCTGGACGAAGTCCATCAGCTTGGTGACGGGCGCATCCGGATGATCGATCAGGTGAAGCGCGGCGTCGCAAAGCTCGGCCGCATTGTGCGGCGGAATCGAGGTCGCCATACCGACGGCAATGCCGGACGAGCCGTTGGCAAGCAGATTCGGGAAGGCGCCGGGCAGCACCGCCGGCTCCTCGTCTTCCTCGTTGTAGGTCGGGCGGAAATCGACCGCATCCTCGGTGATGCCTTCCAAAAGCAGCGTCGACACTTCGGTCATGCGCGCTTCGGTGTAGCGCATGGCGGCGGCGTTATCGCCGTCGATATTGCCAAAATTACCCTGCCCGTCGACCAGCGGGTAGCGCATCGAAAAATCCTGCGCCAACCGCACCAACGCGTCGTAGATCGACTGGTCGCCATGCGGATGGAATTTGCCCATCACCTCGCCGACGATGCGGGCGCATTTGGCAAAACCCTGGTCGGGGTTGAGCCGCAACAAGCGCATAGCATGCATGATGCGACGATGCACCGGCTTCAATCCGTCGCGCACGTCCGGCAGCGCCCGATGCATGATGGTCGACAGCGCGTAGGCGAGATAGCGCTCTTCCAGCGCCTTCTTCAGATCGACCGGCTCGATATTGTCGCCGCCGCCACTCTCGGGCGGCAAAAGCCTTTTTCCCATGGGCTGGCACTAGCCGAGCGGGTGATTCGCGGCAAGAGGCACCAGTATGCCTCCTCCTAAAGCGCGTCGCGTTCGACCGGCCTCATGCGACGCTTTAGGTCCTTGTTTTGATGCATGTCGTCATCGCAAAACCGCTGCACACTTTGCGCGACATCCATTATGCAACGGGAATTGGGAGCGTCGCGACGCCGGCCAACATCAACCCGTTACATCCTGCTTCTATCGCAAGCCTGATGGATCGGGTTTGCCTTTAGCCGCGATTTTCGATCATTGTGCCGAGGCCCGCCTTTTTCCGGTCCAGTTCGTCGCCGAATGGTGACGACGCGACGATTTGAAAAGAATTTCAGGACACTCTCAGGGGAGCTCTCGATGACGATCAGGCACTCGACACTTATTAAAAGACTGGCTTTTTCGACCTTTTTGCTGACGCTGCCGCTGAATGCGGCATTCGCGCAGGATACCGCGGTCGCCGACCGGCTGAAGGCTGCCCTCGCCGCCCAGGGTGTCGACCTCTCCTGGACCGGAGTAACCGGCGACACCTCCAGCATGGTTCTGCAAGGCGTGGCGGTCAAACCGGCGGCCGAAAAGGAGGCGCTCAAGATCGGCGACGTCAAGCTCGAAGGGGTGACCGAAGCCAATGGTGGCTATCAAATCGCGACCGTGTCGACGTCGCCGTTCGAACATAGCGAGGATGGCGTCACGCTCAATCTCAGCCCCTTCGTCATCCACGACATGACGGTTCCGGCCGAAGGCGCAAGCGGCCCGCTGGGCTCGCTGATGATTTACAAATCGGCCGAGCTCGACAACATGACCGTCAAGGTGGCCGACAAGACCGCTTTCTCGATGGACGGGCTTGCCATCGCAATCACGCCGCCGGCCGACGGCAAGGCCTTGGCGTTTTCCGGCACCACGGAAAAATTCACTGCCGACCTGACACTGGTCGAAGATCCGAAGTCCAAGGAAGTCATCAACGCGCTCGGCTACCAGAACATATCGGGCAATCTTGAGATGGAAGGCACCTGGCAGCCTACCGACGGCAGGATGGACTTGTCGAAATACGAAATATCGGTCGACAATGCCGGCACGCTCGGCATGACCTTCGATCTCGGCGGCTACACGCTGGACGTCATCAAATCACTGCAGGAGATGCAGAAGAAGATGGCGGCGCAGCCCGAAGGCGCCGACAATTCGGCGCAAGGCATGGCCATGCTCGGGCTGCTGCAGCAGCTTTCGTTCAACAGCGCCTCGATCCGCTTCGATGATGATTCGCTGACCAAAAAGGTGCTCGATTATGCCGGCAAGCAGCAAGGCATGTCCGGCAAGGACATTGCCAACCAGGCCAAGGCGATCGTGCCCTTCGGCATGGCGCAGCTCAACAATCCGGAACTGACGGCGCAGGTTTCGGCCGCGGTCAACAAATTCCTCGACGATCCGCAAAGCATCGAGGTCTCGGCCGAGCCGCCGGCGGCGGTGCCGTTCGCGCTGATCATGGCGGGCGCCATGTCCAACCCGCTCGACCTGCCGAAAACGCTTGGCGTGACGGTTACGGCAAACGAAGACTGACCGAGATCCCAAAGCAAAAGCCCGGCAGCGATGCCGGGCTTTTTTATGAATCAACAGCACCGGTTCGGAGCGTTTCCTAAACCTCTTTCTTCGTCGCCACGACGCGCAGCGACAATTCGCGAAGCTGCTGCGGGCTGGCCTCCGACGGCGCGTTCATCAACAGGTCATAGGCCTGCTGGTTCATCGGGAACATCGTCACTTCGCGCAGGTTCCTCGCGCCGACCAGAAGCATGACGACGCGGTCGATGCCTGCCGCCATGCCGCCATGCGGCGGCGCGCCATACTGGAAGGCGCGGTAGAGGCCACCGAAGCGCTCCTCGACCGTCTCGCGGTCAAGCCCGACCGTCTCGAACGCCTTGACCATGGTTTCGGGCAGATGGTTGCGGATGCCGCCTGAGGCGATCTCGAAACCATTACAGACCATGTCGTACTGGAACGCCTTGATTCCGAGCAGATCCTCGCCGTTCAGCGCATCGATGCCACCTTGCGGCATCGAGAACGGATTGTGCGCGAAGTCGATCTTCTTCTCCTCCTCGTTCCATTCGAAGAACGGGAAGTCGACGATCCAGCACAATTCGAAGCGATCACGGTCGACAAGATTGAGCTCCTCGCCGGCGCGGCTGCGCGCCGCTCCCGCGAAGGAGACGAACTTCTTCGGATCGCCGGCGACGAAGAAGGCGGCATCGCCATCGGCAAGGCCGAGTTGTTGTCGAATCGCCTCGGTGCGCTCCTCGCCGATATTCTTGGCCAGCGGCCCGGCGCCTTCGAGCTTCTCGCCCTCCTTGCGCCAGAAGATGTAGCCGAGGCCGGGCTGGCCCTCGCCTTGCGCCCATGAGTTCATGCGGTCGCAAAAGGCGCGAGACCCGCCGGTCTTGGCCGGAATGGCCCAGACCTCGGCCTTCGGATCGTTGGCAAGGATGTTGGCAAATACCTTGAAGCCGGAATCGCGAAAATGATCCGAGACGGCCTGCATCTCGATCGGGTTGCGCAGGTCCGGCTTGTCGGTGCCGTATTTGCGCATGGCGACATCATAGGCGATGCGCGGAAACTTCTCCGTCACCGGCTTGCCGGCGGCAAAGGTCTCGAACACCCCCCGCATTACCGGCTCCATGGTGGTAAACACATCCTCCTGCTCGACGAAGCTCATCTCCACGTCGAGCTGGTAGAATTCACCCGGCAGACGGTCGGCGCGCGGGTCCTCGTCACGGAAGCACGGCGCAATCTGGAAGTAGCGGTCGAAGCCGGACACCATGATCAGCTGCTTGTACTGCTGCGGCGCCTGCGGCAGCGCATAGAAAGTGCCGGGGTGGATGCGCGACGGCACCAGGAAGTCGCGCGCGCCTTCCGGCGATGAGGCGGTCAGGATCGGCGTCGAGAATTCGGTGAAGCCGACCTCGCCCATCAGCTTGCGCATCTCGGCGATGATTTTCGTCCGCGCCACGATGTTCTTGTGCAGCGTGTCGCGGCGCAGGTCGAGGAAGCGGTATTTGAGGCGGATGTCCTCCGGATAGTCCGGCTCGCCGAAGACCGGCAGCGGCAATTCCCTGGCGGCCGACAGCACTTCGATCTCGCGCGCGAAAATCTCGATCTCGCCGGTCGGCAAATTGGGGTTCACGGTGTCGGCGAGGCGCGCCTTGACCTCGCCGTCGACGCGGACGACCCATTCGCCACGCAAGGTCTCCGCGATCTTGAAGGCAGGCGAATCCGGATCGGCGACGATCTGGGTCAGACCGTAATGGTCGCGCAAATCGATGAACAGCAGGCCGCCATGGTCGCGCACGCGATGCACCCAACCCGACAGGCGAACGGTCGAGCCGACGTCGGCCTTCCTCAATTGGGCACAGGTATGGCTGCGGTAACGATGCATTGTCATTCTTAAGGTCCGGATGTTGGGTTGCGGCCAAGGCATGATGGCCCAGCCTGAAAATTTGCGCGAAAAGCACATGAGAGGGTGCATTTGTCAAGGCAAGCGGCGGCTGGGTCGAGTTCGCGTTCTTCCCGCCCCTATCCCACCGGCATCAATTTATGCCAGAGGCGTCAATCTGAGTTCGCTGCTCTGTGCCGGCAGTTCAACTATGCACTCATCCCTTCACCCCGCCCGCCGTGAGGCCGGAGACGATCTTGCGCTGGAAGATGAGAACGAGGACGACAAGCGGCACGGTGACGATCACCGATGCGGCCATGATGTTGCCCCACGGGATCTCGAACTGCGAGCTGCCGGAGAGCAGCGCTATCGCGACCGGCACGGTTCGCTGCTCGTTGCTGGAGGTAAACGTCAGGGCGAACAGGAACTCGTTCCAAGCGCCGATGAAGGCGAGAAGCCCGGTGGTCGCCAGCGCCGGCCACATCAGCGGCAGGAAGACGCGGCCGATGATGATCCAGGGCGTGGCGCCATCGAGGATCGCCGCTTCCTCCAGTTCGATCGGCAGGTCGCGAACGAAGGCGGTGAGCACCCAGACGGTGAACGGCAAGGTGAAGATCATGTAGGACAAGATCAGCGCGAACGGCGAATTGTAGAGGCCGAAGATGCGGATTAGCTCGAAAAGCCCGGCAAGCACCGCCAATTGCGGGAACATCGAGACGGACAGGATGATGAGGAGCAGTGCCGAACGGCCTCTGAAGCGGATGCGCGCCAGCGCATAGGCAGCGGTGATGCCGAGGAACAGCGAAATGAAGACGACGGCGCTCGAGATGAACAGCGAGTTCACGAGATTGCGCAAAAAGGTCCCCTCGGTGAACACGGTCCTGTAGTTGCTAAAGGTAATCGCCGTCGGCCAATAGTCGATCTGGAAGAGCGCCGTCCCCGATTTCAGGCTGGTGATGATGGCGTAGTAGAACGGGAACACCGCGACAACAACGATAACGGCGACGAGGAGGTAGAAAGCCGTGCGCTTGACGATCCACATGGTCAGTGCTCCCACATGATCAATAGTCCTTGTCCAGTCTTATCCGGCCGAGCCAAAGAACGAGCATGGTCAGTAGGGCGAGGATAAGGAAGAGCAACGTCGAGGCGGCGGAACCGGAAGCGAATTTGTCGAACTCAAACAGGCTCTCGCGGGCAAACACCGACATCGACTTGGTGTGTATGTTGTTTGGCGTAAGCACGTAGATCAGATCGAAGATGCGCAGGGCATCGAGACCGCGAAAGATCATGGCCACCATCAACGCCGGTCGGACGAGCGGCAAGGTGATCTTCCAGAAAACTCTCCACGCGCCGACGCCGTCGAGCTTGGCGACCTCGTAGATTTCTTGTGGAAGCATCTGCAGGCCGGCGAGAATGAGAAGCGCCATGAACGGGGTCGCTTTCCAGATATCGACAACGAGGACGGCGACCATCGCCGTGTCGGCGCTGGCGGTCCAGGCGATTTTTGTACTGATCAGGCCGAGCTTGAGCAGGACGTCGTTGATGATGCCGAACTGGTCGTTGAGCATCCACTGCCACATTTTCGCCGAGACGATCGTCGGGATGGCCCAAGGGATTAGAATCGCGGCGCGCACGATGCCGCGGCCGCGAAACCTCGTGTTGAGCACCAGCGCGACGATCATGCCGAGCACCGTCTCGCAGGTCACCGAAATCACCGCGAAGCGCACGGTGTTCCAGACGGCGCGCCACCAGACCGGATCGGCGAGCAGCCCGTCGTAGATGACGCGGCCGCTCGGCATTTGCACGACGGAGAAATAGTTGGCGAAACCAACCCAGCGGCGGGCTTCGAGGTCGGCGAGCGAGGCATCGGTGAAGCCGAAATAGATCGTGCGCATCAACGGCCAGCCGGCAACGGCGGCGAGCACGATGAGCGTCGGGGCAAGCAGCAGCCATGCCGAGCGCGCACGCTGACGCGCCAGCATCGAGCCTGAGCGCGGCGAGGTCACCAGGCGGTGCCTTTGAGCCTGGTCAAGGAGAACTCCACATCGGCAAGGTTGTCGGCGGCCGTGCCCTCGCCGGAAATGGTGTTGTGGACGGCGGTCCAGAACTCGCTCGATGCCTCATTGTACCTGCTCTTGGCTTGGGCCGAGGGACGCGGCACCGCGTTGAGGACGACTTCCTTCCAGCGCGGAATCACCGGCTGGGCGCTGGCGATGTCGGCATCGTCATAGAGTGCCTGGATGGTCGGCAGATATGCCCCCTTCAAGGCGCGGTACTTCTGCATCTGCGGCGAGGCGATCCATCTGACCAGATCGATCGCTGCATCCGGGTTCTTCGAATATCTGGAAACCGCGAGATTCCAGCCGCCAAGCGTTGCTGCCGGGCGGGCGCCCTCGCCCGACCCCGGCGGCAGCGTGGTCACCTCGAACTTGCCTTTGATGGGGGAGCTTTCGCTGTTGCCAAGCGCGTAGGCATAGGGCCAGTTGCGCATGAAGACGGCGTTGCCGGTCTGCCAGACTCCGCGCGACTCTTCTTCCTGATAGGCCAGAACGCCGGGCGGCGAGATGGTTCCCACCCAGCTCCTCGCCATTTCCAGCGCCGCAACTGCTTGCGGATTGTTGATGGAGATCGTGCCGTCCGGCTCGATAATCTGGCCGCCGCCGTTCGACTTCACCCATTCGAGTGCATCGCAGGTCAGCCCCTCATAGGCGTTGCCCTGGAAAACGAAACCCCACATGTCCTTGTTGCCGGCCGCGCGCTCCTTGTCCATGACAAGCTTGGCGGTATCGGCAAGTTCAGCCCAGTTGGCCGGGACCCTGGCGCCGTATTTGTCGAGGAGATCCTTGCGGTAGTAGAGCGCCGGAGCGTCGGTGAATATCGGCAAGGCGACCAGCTTGCCGTCCACGGTCTGCGATTTGATGATCGATGGGAAATGGGTGCCAACGACATCCTTGGTCGCTTCGGTCAGGTCGATGAACTGCCTTGCAAGCTGGGGGGCCCAGATGATGTCCGTTTGATAGACGTCGACGTCGCTGCTTCCGGCGGCGAGCCAGAGCCGGTATTGGCCAAACTGGTCCGTCGCCGAGGGAGGCAGCGGAACGACGCTAACCTTATTGCCGGTCTTCTTCTCGTATTGATCGAGGATCTCGCGAAGGATTCTCTGGCCGTTGCCGGTATCGCCGGATACCATGGCGAGGTCGACAGCCCGCGCCGGCCCGGCCGCCAGAACTGCGGCCATGGCAAATGCCGCAAATGCGGGATGAAATTTCATGACGGCGGACCTCCCTTTGGAGCTTCAGGCCGGGCAGCAGAAACCACATCGATGCCCAACACCGTCTCCGCACACCGCCAGCTCACAAGACGCGTATTCGCCCCACCAGCACTGAACTACAAAGATACGCCTTGGTTCCAACACGGAGGGTCCGGCGCCACGCGGCAGCCCCCCGCTGGCCCCAACGCCGCCGGGAATTGCCGCTGGTATTGGCGAAGGCGATGGTTCAAGAAGGGATCAACGACAGGCTTTCCTTCATGTCTTCCATCCGCCCGCTGATCCCCCTCCTGATCGCCGCCGGCATCCTGCTCGGCGGCAACGGCCTGCAGAGCACGTTGATTGCGCTGCGTGGTGCGCAGGAGGGTTTTCCCGCTTCGTCGATCGGCTTGATGGGCACGTTCTATTTCGCCGGCTTTTTGCTCGGCTGCCTTGCCGTGACGCCCATCATGAAGTCCGTCGGCCATGTGCGCGCCTTTTCGGCACTGGCGGCGATCGCCTCGGCGGGGACGCTGCTTCTGGTGCTTGTCATCGATCCGGTGATGTGGTGCGCCGTGCGCTTTGCCGGCGGGTTCTGCTTCGCCGGCTTGTTCACAATAATGGAAGCCTGGCTGAATTCCGGCGTCACCAACACCGACCGGGCGCGGGTGCTTGCCGTCTACCGGATGGTCGACATCGGCTCGGTGACGGGCGCCCAGTTCCTGATCCCGATCTTCGGCGCCGGCGGCTTTGCCATCTTCGCCATCATGTCGATGATGATCACCGTTTCGCTGGTGCCGGTGTCGCTCGGCGACCGCTCCAATCCGACGCCGCCGGACGACGTCAAGCTCGATTTGGCGCGCGTCTGGCGGATCTCGCCGCTCGGCTGCTTCGGCTGTATCGCCGTCGGCGTCACAAACAGCGCCTTCCGCACCCTGTCGCCGGTCTATGCCGAGCAGATCGGCATGTCGGTCGCCGACGTCGTCACCTTCGTCAGCGTCGGCATTTTCGGCGGCGCTATAATCCAATACCCGCTCGGCTATCTCTCCGACCGCTGGGACCGGCGCTCGGTGCTGCTGATGACGACGTGCTGTGCGATGGTGGCGGCACTGGCCCTGGCATTCGTGGCAGGCGGCAGCCCGTTCCTCAACTTCCTGCTCGTCTTCATCTTCGGCTGCTTCGCCATGCCGCTCTATTCGCTGTCGGCGGCGCATTCCAACGACCGCGCCGACAAGGGCGAGTTCGTGCTGATCAACGCTGCCTTGATGCTGTTTTATTCCTTCGGCGCCATCGGCGGGCCGTTTGCAGCCTCGACGGTGATGCAATTTTTCGGGCCGAGCGCGCTGTTCGTGTTCAGCGCCACCGTCTATGCGATCTTCGTGGCCGTCATCCTTTACCGGATGCAGGCGCGCTCCGCCGTGCCGGCCACCCATCGCAGCCGTTTTACGGCGCTGTTGCGCACGTCTACGGTTTTTGCCCGGTTGGCGAAGCGGAATGCCGATCCCGATGAACCCGCAAAGCCTGGATAGAGGTGCTTGCGCTTGACGAAAGCGCGCGCGGCTGAAATTGAAAGAGACCCTATCCCTTGCCAAAAGCGATTTGATGCACGTCATCACCACTCAGAAAGAACTCGAGACCGTTATTGCCGCTTTCGAAAAGGCGGAATTCGTCACCGTCGATACCGAATTCATTCGCGAAACGACCTTCTGGCCGATCCTGTGCCTGATCCAGATGGCAGCGCCCGGGGTGACGGCGCTGATTGATCCGCTGTCGCCCGACATCGACCTGAAACCGTTCTTCAGGCTGATGGCCAACGAGGCGATCGTCAAAGTCTTCCACGCGGCGCGGCAGGACATCGAAATCATCGTGCATCTCGGCGATCTTGTGCCGCATCCGGTGTTCGACACCCAGGTCGCGGCAATGGTCTGCGGCTTCGGCGACAGCGTTTCCTACGACCAGCTGGTGCAGCGCATCACCGGCGCGCGGCTCGACAAGTCCTCGCGCTTCACCGATTGGCGCCACCGTCCGCTGTCCGAAAAGCAGCTCGACTACGCGCTCGCCGACGTCACCCACCTGATCGAGGTCTACAAGCATCTCAGCGCCGAGCTGGTGCGGGAAAACCGCGCCCACTGGCTGAACGAGGAGATGGACGTGCTAACCTCGCGCGAGACCTACGATCCGCATCCCGAGGATGCCTGGAAGCGGCTCAAGATGCGGCTGCGCAAGCCGCAGGAACTGGCGATCGTGCAGGCGGTGGCCGCCTGGCGCGAACGCGAAGCGCGCGAGCGCGACGTGCCGCGCGGCCGGGTGCTCAAGGACGATGCGATTTATGAAGTGGCGCAGCAGGCGCCGCGCGACGCTGCGGCGCTGAGCAAGCTGCGTACCACGCCGAAGGGCTGGGAGCGCTCGTCGACGGCGACGGCACTGCTAGGCGCGGTAAACGCTGCCCTTGCCCTGCCCAGGGAAGAGATGCCGAAGCTGCCGAAGAGCTTCCAGCCGCCGGAGGGGTCGAGCGCCGCTGCGGAGTTGCTGAAGGTGCTGCTGCGGATCGTCGCCGAAAAGGAGGGCGTCGCATCCAAGGTACTCGCCTCCAGTGACGACATCGACCGCATCGCTGCCGAGGGCGAGGAAGCCGACGTGCCGGCATTGCAAGGCTGGCGGCGTGCCGTCTTCGGCGAGGCCGCGCTCAAGCTGGTGCGCGGCGAACTCGCCATCAGGTTCGACAAGCGCAAGATCGCGGTGTTCGATTTGTAGCCTTGAGCTTGCTCAGACTAAGCCGAGCAGATGCAGCGCCAGCCATATCCAGCCAAGTGCGAGAACGACCGCGCCCAGGTAGAATGCCCTGCTGCGCAGGATTAGCCGATTGCTGGTCAAGTGGACCGATGCGTGAAGATAGCGGGAGACGACAAAGATCCACATCAGTGCCAAAGTCAGATAATTGACGCCATTGGTCACGTGCAGCGTCAAGCATAAGACGTAGAAAAGCACCGGCAGTTCGAACTGGTTGCTCAGATTGTTGGCGACGGTGATACTGGACCCAGGCTCCGTCGAGCGCGTCTTGAACTGGCGGGTCTTGGCTTCGCCCGATCTGACCGCGCCATGGCGGCGCCGGCCCATTACGACATAGACGATATAGACCAGCAGCACCTGCGCCAGCATCGGCCAGAAGATCGCGGTCTGGTTCAAGACGCCCCCTGTCGTTGTCACCCAGCCTTCAAGGCCGTTTCTGAGCCATCAGAATGAAAGCCGCAATGACGGTCACTGGTATCGCCAGCAGGGCGAATTTGGTGACGATCAGCGCCGAGGCGAAGGATAGCGAATCCGGATTGGCCGACAGAAAATCGGACAAAAGACGAGCCACGGCGATGTTCTGGGCATAGTCGGCAAGCGTGTACGGCAGCACCAGCACAGCTGCAAATGCCGCCTGCGTTTGCGCAGGCAGTGCATGGAAATTCTTCAGCCGCCGGCCCGTGGCCAGGATCAGGCTGACCATCGTCAGCGACAGCAGCGCCGGAAACAGCAGGTCGAAGGTCAGGTAATGCCAGACGAGGATAATCTCGCTGCCGCGCCGGCCGAGAGCCGTTAGCCAGGCCATGCCCTCATCCGGGGTGAAACCGGCATAGCGCATGTCGAGCGACGGCAGACCGCCGCTCAATCGGCGAAAATAGAGGAACTCCATCGCCGTCATGATGATGAAAACCGCCACTGTGGCGACACTGAGTGCGGCCGCGTGGCGCGACAGCCGCAGGATCATTGCCGCCAGATTGCGCCAAGACGCATGGCGATCAGGCTCCGCCAGGATAATTCGGGCTTTCGCGGGTAATCGTGACGTCATGGGCGTGGCTTTCACGAAGTCCGGCATTGGATATCCGCACAAAAGTGGCGCGCTCGCGGAAATCGGCAAGGTCGCGGCCACCGACATAACCCATAGCGGCTTTCAGGCCGCCTGCAAGCTGGTGCAGCACGCCAGACACAGGTCCTTTGTACGGCACCTGCCCTTCGATGCCTTCGGGGACCAGTTTCAGCGTGTCGCGCACCTCGGCCTGGAAATACCGATCGGCGGAGCCGCGCGCCATCGCGCCGACCGAACCCATGCCGCGATAGGCTTTGAAGGAGCGGCCCTGATGCAGATAGACCTCGCCGGGGCTCTCGTCGGTGCCGGCCAGCAGCGAGCCAATCATCGCCGCGCTGGCCCCGGCGGCCAGCGCCTTGGCGAGATCGCCCGAATATTTGATGCCGCCATCGGCAATGACCGAAACGCCCGATTTCTGCGCCGTCTCGACTGCCGACATGATTGCCGAGAGCTGCGGCACGCCGACGCCGGCGACGATGCGGGTGGTGCAGATGGAGCCTGGTCCGATGCCGACCTTGACCGCGTCGGCGCCGGCATCGATCAGCGCCAAGGTGCCTTCCGCGGTGGCGACGTTGCCGGCCAGGATGCGAACCGAGTTGGACAGCTTCTTGGCCCGCGTCACGGCATCCAGAACGCGCTGCGAATGACCGTGCGCGGTGTCGATCACCAGAAGGTCGACGCCGGCGTCGATGAGGCGCTCGGCCCGCTCGAAACCGTCATCGCCGACACTGGTGGCGGCGGCGGCGCGCAAGCGCCCCTGCGCATCCTTGGTGGCGTGCGGGTTGAGCTGCGACTTCTCGATGTCCTTGACCGTGATCAGCCCGACGCAATTGCCGTCCCGATCGACCACAACCAGCTTCTCGATGCGGTGCTGATGGAGCAGCCGCTTGGCCTCGTCCTGATCGACGTTCTCCTTGACCGTGATCAGGTTCTCGCGGGTCATCAGCTCATAGACCTTTTGCGCCGGATCGGACGCGAAGCGGACGTCGCGGTTGGTCAGGATGCCGACGAGCCGGTCGACCGTGTGGCCGCCGGTGCCGCCGTTCTCGACCACCGGAATGCCCGAAATGCTGTAGGTGCGCATCAGACCCAGCGCATCGGCAAGCGTCGCCTCGGGACCGATGGTGACAGGGTTGACCACCATGCCGGATTCGAATTTCTTCACCTGCCGCACCTGCTCGGCCTGTTCGGCCGGCGAGAAATTGCGGTGGATGACGCCTATGCCGCCGGCCTGGGCCATGGCGATGGCGAGTCGCGCCTCGGTGACCGTGTCCATGGCGGCCGACAGGATCGGCACGTTGAGGTCGATGTCGCCGGCGATGCGGGTGCGGATGTCGGTCTCGCCGGGCATGATCTCGGAATGACCCGGCTGCAGCAGCACGTCGTCAAAGGTCAGCGCCAATGCGCCGGTGGACGTCTCGATGATTTTTGCCATGGCCAGCCCTCGGAATGCAGGAAAGGCGCTCGCCCTGATGGACAGCGCCGACTCGTCTTCTTCCCTTTCAGGATTGGCGCTGGCTCGTAACACGTCCCGTGGCCGTTGAAAAGCCGATGGTTGTGTAGTGGCGAAGCTGCATTTTGCCTCAGGGGCTGCGGGACTTGCGGTCGCACAAACGTGACAGCAAATTAATGCGACATCCGGGCCAAGCCATGATAACCGCCCTACCTGTCGGTTTGGCCCCCAGGGCCAGCAAGCAATCGCGACGCACATTTCAAGGCCGGATCCATCGTGAACCGCACCATTCCGCTTATCCTGGCGGTCGCTCTATTCATGGAAAACATGGATTCGACCGTCATTGCGACATCGTTGCCGGCGATCGCCATCGACATCCACACCAGCCCGATCGCACTCAAGCTGGCGCTGACCGCCTATCTTGTATCGCTGGCGATTTTCATTCCGATCAGCGGCTGGATGGCCGACCGCTTCGGCGCCAAGAATGTCTTCCGTGCCGCGATCGCCGTGTTCATCGTCGGTTCGGTCGCGTGCGCCATTTCCAATTCGCTGCCGGCTTTCGTGGTGTCACGTTTCCTGCAAGGCATTGGCGGCGCCATGATGACGCCGGTCGGACGCCTGGTGCTGGTACGCGCGACGCCGAAAAGCGAGCTCGTCGCCGCCATGTCGTGGCTGACTGTCCCGGCTCTGGTCGGCCCGCTGGTCGGCCCGCCGGTCGGCGGCTTCATCACGACCTATTTCTCCTGGCACTGGATTTTTCTGATCAATGTGCCGATCGGGCTGATCGGCATCTGGTTGGCCACGCGTTTCCTGCCGAAGACCGACGCCGCGCAGACGCCGCCGCTCGATCTCATCGGTTTCGTGCTGAGCGGGCTGGCGGCATCGGGCATTGTGTTCGGCCTGTCGGTGGTCAGCCTGCCGGCTCTGCCGCCCGTTGCCGGCTTTATCACCGTTGCCGTCGGGCTGACATCGGCGGTGCTTTACCTGCTGCACGCGCGCCGCGCCAAGAATCCGCTGCTGGCGCTCGAGCTGTTTCGCAATCGGGTGTTCCGCTCGTCGGTGCTCGGCGGCGGACTGTTCCGCATCGGCATTGGTGCCGTACCTTTCCTGTTGCCGCTGATGTTCCAGATCGGTTTCGGGCTGACGCCGTTCCAGTCCGGCATGATCACCTTCGTCTCGGCGATCGGCGCGATAGGCATGAAATTCGTCACTGCCCTGATCTTCAGGGTCGCCGGCTTCCGCCGGGTGCTGATTTCAGGCTCGCTCATCGCAGCCGCGTCCATCGCCATCAACGGCCTGTTCACACCCGACACGCCCTATGGGCTGATCCTCGCCATGCTGCTCGCCGGGGGCTTCATCCGGTCGATGTTCTTCACCGGCATCAATGCGCTTGCCTACGCCGAGATTTCGGCCGCCGACACCAGCAAGGCCACGCCGATCACGGCGGTGTTCCAGCAGTTGGCGATCGCACTCGGCGTGGCGCTGGCCGGCGGCATCCTGGAAGTGTCGACCAATATCCATGGCGGCCCGCTGACGCTGAGCGACTTCCACACCGCCTTCTTCATCGTAGCGGCGGTGTCGGCGGCAGCCTCGCTGTCGTTCATGCGGCTGGCGCCGGACGCCGGCAATGCCGTGTCTGGACATGGCCGGTTGACGCCGCCGAAGACGCTGGAGCCGGTGAGCCCGCCGGGGAGTTGAGGAGTGGCGCCCTCCACCGCCGGCGGGACGGCACCCCCCTCTGGCCTGCCGGCCATCTCCCCCTCAAGGAGGGAGATTGGCAGCTTCGGCACTGCACTCACTCTTCACGGTCGAAGGTTTGCGAAGGCCGCGATGACATCCGATCTCCCCCCTTGAGGGGGAGATGTCCGGCAGGACAGAGGGGGGTGCGAAGGATCGCTACAGAGCGACTTTTACGCTGTGCCGTTTCCGCCCTTAAAATCCTTCGCCAGCAAATACAGCTCCACCGATTCGTCGCGTGAGGCCGGCGGCTTGACGTGATGGACCGAGCGGAAATTCCGCTTGAGTCTCGCCAGCAATTCGTTCTCGGCGCCGCCCTGAAACGTCTTGGCGAGGAAATGTCCGCCAGGCTTCAATACCGACAGCGCGAAATCGGCCGCCACCTCGCAAAGATGCATGGTGCGGATGTGGTCGGTCCGTTTGTGGCCGGTGGTCGGTGCGGCCATGTCGGAGAGCACGATGTCGGGCTGGCCGCCCAACGTCTGGGCCAGCTTCTCCGGCGCCTGCGGATCGAGGAAATCCATCAGCAGCACCGGCGCGCCCGGCACCGCGTCCATCTCCAGGTAATCGATGCCGACGACGTTCGGGTGTTCCGCGGTAGATTTGGTACGTGCGGCGGCGACCTGGCACCAGCCGCCGGGTGCCGCACCAAGGTCGATCACCTTCATGCCGGGCTTGAGCAAATGGTGCTTGTCGTCGATCTCGATCAGCTTGTAGGCGGCGCGCGAGCGATAGCCGTCGGCCTTCGAGCGCTGGACATAGGGATCGTTGATGTGGCGCTGCAACCAACGGCGCGACGATTCCTTCAAGCCGCTTTTCTTCTTGATCTTCGTCTTCAGCACGCGAATGCCGGCGGAGCTCGGTCTTTCCGGTTTTTTGGTCATTGCTTGATTACTTGTTTGAGCATGATCTTGTCCGAAAACCGGCAGCCACTTTTCGGGATCATGCTCTGCCTCGCCCGCTGTTGCGCCAGACGCCGTCATCGGCCATCAACTCGCTCAGTATGCCCTCGCGCAGGCCGCGGTCGGCGACACGCAGCCGTTCGGACGGCCAGACGGCGCGGATCGCCTCCAATATGGCGCAGCCGGCCAGAACCAGGTCGGCGCGGTCGGCGCCGATGCAAGGGTTGGCGACGCGCTGCTGGAAATCCCAGCCGACCAGCTTTTCGACCATGCGGTCGACGCTGTCGCGATCCATCCACAACCCGTCGACGCGGCGGCGGTCGTAACGTTCGAGATCGAGGTGGACGCCGGCCAGCGTCGTCACTGTGCCCGAGGTGCCGAGCAGATGGAATTTCGGGCTGGACAGGAGGTGGCTCAGCCGGTCGCGCCCGTCGAAGGCGCGCAGCCGCATTGCGACATCGTCGACCATGGCGCCAAAGATCTCGCGCGTCACCGTGCGGCCGCCAAAACGCTCGGCCAGCGAGACGACGCCGACCGGCAGCGACGTCCACGAGACGATATGGTTGGCGAGCCTTGGCGAGCGCTGGCCGGTAAGGTCGATCAGCGCGATTTCGGACGAGCCGCCGCCGATGTCGAACAGCACGACGCCTTGCGTGTCGCGCTCGACCAGCGAGCCGCAGCCCGACACCGCCAGCCGCGCCTCGGTCTGGCGGTCGATGATCTCGAGCTTCAGGCCGGCCTCGCGCTCGACGCGTTCGAGGAACTCGACGCCGTTGGCGGCGGTGCGGCAGGCCTCGGTAGCGATCAGCCTGGCCTTCCTGACCTTGCGATTGCGCAATTTGTCGCCGCAGATCTTCAGCGCTTCGACCGCGCGATCCATTGCAGCCTCGCCGAGCCGGCCATTGGCGGTGAGCCCCTCACCCAGCCTGACGATGCGCGAGAAAGCGTCGATGACGCGGAACTGGCCATGACGCGTCGGCACCGCGACCAGCAGGCGGCAATTGTTGGTGCCGAGGTCGAGCGCGGCAAACACCGGCAATTCCTGCAGCGGTGGCGGCGTGCGGGCACCTTGCCCCGGCCTTGGCAAGGCTGGAGGCAATTGCGCGATTGAAGCCGATTGCGCGATCGAGGACTGGGGCGCGATCGAAGCCGCTGGCTGGGGCTGGCGAGCGGCCGGGGCCCCGCCGGCGGCGGGCACCGAAGTGCCTGTTATCACCGGACGAGCCTCGTCGCGTGCGAAAACCTTGCGCCCGCGCCGCCGCTTGCGCCGCTTCTTGGGTTTGCCGTTCTGATGCGGGCCGTTCTGACCCTTGTGATCGTGGGACGTGTCGCCAGCCTGTCCATTGCCGGACCGGGGCTGCATCTGACGGCCGTAGCGTCCGGCGGCTGGGTTTGCCTGGCCGGATGGCGGCGGCGAACCCCTGGACACGCCCACTTCCGGCGCACCAGCGCCGGCTTCGTGGTCTTCCACTGTCGTTCCTTCCGGCGCCGCGCGAACCGGAGACCGGACGCAGCAGGCGCTTTTACATGTTCAAGTTGCGGCCAGACTATCAGCGCCGGGCCGGATCACCAAGAGTGCAAGGGCCGAATTTTGCCGACGGCGTTGTCTCGCCCTGCCCTCGGCCCGATGATGACGAGCGTTCCCGGTTGAATAGCCGGCTTCAATGAGGCATTTCTGAAATGAACCATTCGGGACCGCCGGCGGTTTTCCTGCTGCGAACCGGAAAACGGGTACGGGCTGCAACGCATGATCGTCAGGTAATGAACTGGAGCCGCTATTTCTGGCCCGTCATCGGGATCGCCGCGGTGGTGTTCTCGCTGTGGCTGTTGCTGCACGAATTGCGCGGCATCTCGCTCGACGATGTCTGGGACGGCATCGTCGCCATCCCGGCGCGCGGCTGGGTGCTCGCGGCGCTGAGCTCGGTCGTCGCCTATGCCTCGCTCGCCGGCTACGACCACATCGCGCTTCTGCACATCGGCAAAAAAGTGTCGTGGCTCTTCGTCACCTTCTGCTCGTTCACCACCTACGCGCTGTCGCACAATATCGGCGGATCGGTGTTTTCCGGCGCGGTGATCCGTTACCGCGCCTACGGCACCAAGGGCCTGACCGGCCAGGATGTCGGCGTTCTGGTGGCGATCTGCTGGATCACCTTCGTGCTGTCGACACTGTTCGTCTCAAGCATCGTCCTGCTGCTCGAGCCTGAGGTGATCGACCGGTTTTCCGGCACGCCGCATCACCGGCTGGCGCAGGCGGCCGGCCTTGCCATGCTGCTGGTGGTGGCGGCCTATGTCTTCGGCAGCTGGCTGCATCTGAGACCACTCAGGATCGGCAGCTTCCAGTTGCACTACCCGGCGCTGCCGATTGTGGCGCGGCAATTGCTGGTCGGCCCGATCGAGCTGCTGGCGGCGGCGGCGATCATCTTCTTCGCCCTGCCCGCCACCGGCAATCCCGGCTATTTCGTCGTGCTCGGCGTCTTCCTGGTGTCGTTCTCGATCGCGCAGATCTCGCATGCGCCGGGCGGGCTCGGCGTGTTCGAGGTGGTGTTCCTTGCGGGCTTGTCACATATGGACCAGGTCGGCGTACTGGCGGCGCTCCTGGTGTTCCGGCTGTTCTACCTGATCATCCCGCTGCTGATCGCGCTCGGCGTGGTGCTGTATTTCGAGCACTCGCAATACAGCCGCAGCGAGAATTGAAGGCGCGGGAAGACGACGATTGAACCCAGACACAGGGTTGACTCTTTTCCGGCGGCGGCTACAAGGGCCGCGCGGCGACATCGTCGCCCTGCCGCGCGGTTTTCAACAGCCGCGCCTGCTGGGGAATAGGTTAACGGTAGACCCACGGACTCTGACTCCGTTAGTCCTGGTTCGAATCCAGGTTCCCCAGCCAGTCTTCTTTTATTAAATAAAAATAGCTGCTTAGCAGAAGTTCGGAAATCGCAACCGGACCAGTTTTCCGGCGCATAACCGGATCATTAGCTACTCTTCCCTCGCGCGATGCTGGATGCATGGTTTTGATGCACGCCTGCATTGCACCTTAGCGCTGCTTGAACCAAATTAGCGAAGGCAGGGAGGCGACTACAATGAATGCCGGAAGACTAGATGAAATTTGGAACCAGCAGGCAATTCCAGTCATCTTGCGTAGGGATGGCTGGCACGAAAAACTGAGGGTAAGGTTGCCAAAGGCCGGTGACAACCGGAAGTCGATCAACAGCCTTGGGAAGTCTTACGCCGTGTGGATGCACGGCGGATCGTATTGGGAATTGCCAAAGTCATGGTTCAACAACTTCGTTAATCAAGCACTCGTGCGCTACAAAAGCCTCTACGCGATCCAGCCCTACCGCGAACAAGAAAAATGCGCGCCGGCCTGCATGAATGCTACCGGCCATGAGTGCGAATGCTCATGCATGGGGGTCAACCATGGCGCGGGCAACGATGGAAGTTGGTTCGAAGTGTCGGACACGTTCGCCACGCGGTGGCATGAGCGCGAGCTTGCTTGTCGGTTGATGACAGCCAAATAGACAAGGGAAGAGGGCGAGATGCGTGTTTTGATAATCTGGGTCATGGGCATCGTTTCACTATCGATCATTGGTTCGCTCATCGGATTCGCGCTCACCAAGGAGCATGCGGGCAGTAACGCTGGCGCGATTGCGGGGGCCTGCGCATTCACATGTTTGCGCTTGTGGTTTAGCCCGCCTTCTCAAAAATCCAACTGAGACACTACCGGATCGGGGTGCCTCAGTTTGAATTTCAGCCCACGACCTATTGCGGACAGAAGGCGGCACTCCTACCACGTGCGCGATAGGTCGAATTTGGCAACTCATAGGGGATGAAGGTGCGATGATCTTTGGAGGGGGCCATGCACCAAGGAGCGAGAATACCTTTTTGTCGACGGTGGTTGCCTGCGAGCAAGCGTCAGGAAGATTTGTCAGGATTTATTTGGGGATGCGATCGCCTATCAACCGTATGTCCCAGCGATGGCAAGTGGGGCATACGACAAGATCTTCTTTTACGATGCTGTTCCGGGCAAGGCGCATGGAGAAGCCCAGGGCGCGTATGAAGCTCGTGTGCAGCCAGACTACGATCGCCTTGCGAAAATTCAGGCGCTGGATCGTGTCCACCTTGCACTTGGGCAAATCGTAGGGGCTGATAAGCGACAAAAAGGCGTCGATGTTAGACTAGCAGTTGATATGATGACCCACGCTTTCCGAGGCAACATATCGAAGGCAACACTGTTTGCGGCCGATTCCGATTTTGTTCCTCTCATCAAGTCCCTGGTCAGCGAGGGATTACATGTAACTCTCTGGCATCCCCCGCAGGCGAACGCTGAATTGAAGGGCGCGGCAGATAGCACGCGCCTATTCGATTTCAAGGCTAGCCACGATTGCATGACCGTTGATGGTCAGCAGTCGGCATTCCGATTTGGGGCATCTGGCGGTGGTTCGATGGTGCCTGCGAACGATGCATTGGATAACATTGTGACCGTGGGTGAACATGCGTACGCCGGTCGTTGGCAAGGTGGCACTCTGAGAGTTTGGCGCAGCGGTCCCGGAATAGGTTGGTCCTACGTGGATTTTTTGGCACCTGGCGCCAGCTTGGCGAGAGCGCTAACCGCGTTCGATTTGATATATCCTTGGGGTATTGCGGCCACAGGTGAGGACTGGATCGAAGTCTAGCCGCCTGTCTCCTTACCTACCACAGCCAAAAGTTGCTGGTGCACCTTGCCCGCGTTCCCGGTCTGTCGCATCCCCCGGCACCGTACGGGCGAGCCAAAGTGTTTTCACGTCCGAGGTGTTCCACAAGAACTGCTCATCGAGCATTGCCGCGTCGCCGATGTCGCGGTTTTCGATGCACCCGTGGGCCGAGAGCATCGCCGAGCAAATCGGCAAAGCCGTGAGAGACCGGAAAACGAGGCACGCGGCGAAAAGAAATTAGTGCACCGCCACCGTAATTCCTAAAACCTCTCCGCCAACCCTTCTACTCCCCGACAATGGACGTCGGCGGGCGTGCCGAGGTTATCGGATCGGCATGACGAAGGACGATCCTCCACGCGCCTTCCTCGCGCCGGAATATGGTGGTGACTCGAAGCGCAATCGGCACCAGTTTGTTGCCACCACCGACCTTGGATTGGAACCGCTCGACCTCGATGATGTATCCCAAGTCGGCAGTCGCATACTCCGAGATGCGCTCAAAGCCGATGGCCTTGCCGTGCCGGTAATTGGTGGCGGCCCGTTCCATGGTCTCAGCGGCCTTTCTCCATCCCTTCGCCGGCGGGCCAAAGGGATTGGCAATAGTGACGTCGTCCTGTCGCGAGTAGAGATTTTTCAAGGGCTCAGGATCGCCCTTTACGAAGGCATCCAGAGCCAGATGATCCTGCTCGATAAATTTCGTCAGGTCGGAGGCTAACATCTTAACATCGCCACATGACTGAAAAGAGAACTCTATCACGCGCTTCATCCGCCCTTCGCCTTGCCGTAGGCGTTCGCGCTGGTATCCGGAGTATAGATCAGAATTACGGTGAGTGCACTTTTTACCATGCCGCCGCCGCCGCATGGTGCACCTTGCCGGCGTTTCCGGTCTGCCGCACCCCCAGCACCGTACCGGCGAACCAAAGTGTTTTCACGTCCGAAGACTATGTGTTCCACAAGAACTGCTCATCGAATATTGCCGCGTCGCCGATGTCGCGGTTTTCGATGCACCCGTGGGCCGAGAGCATCGCCGGGCAAATCGGCAAAGCCGTGAGAACCCGGAACGAGGCGCGCGGCGAAAAGAAAATAGCGGACTGTCACCGTAATTCCTAAAACCTCTCCGGCAACCCTTCTACTCCCCGACAATGGACGTCGGCGGGCGTGCCGAGGTTATCGGATCGGCATGACGAAGGACGATCCTCCACGCGCCTTCCTCGCGCCGGAATATGGTGGTGACTCGAAGCGCAATCGGCACCAGTTTGTTGCCACCACCGACCTTGGATTGGAACCGCTCGACCTCGATGATGTATCCTAAGTCGGCTGTCGCATACTCCGAGATGCGCTCAAATCCGATGGCCTTGCCGTGCCGGTAATTGGTGGCGGCCCGTTCCATGGTCTCAGCGGCCTTTCTCCATCCCTTCGCCGGCGGGCCAAAGGGATTGGCAATAATGACGTCGTCCTGTCGCGAGTAGAGGTTTTTCAAGGGCTCAGGATCGCCCTTTACGAAGGCATCCAGAGCCAGATGATCCTGCTCGATGAATTTCGTTAGGTCGGAGGCTAACATCTTAACATCGCCACATGACTAAAAAGAGAACTCTATCAAGCGCTTCATCCGCCTTGCCGTAGGCGTTCGGGCTGGTGTCCGGAGTATAGATCAGAATTACGGTGAGTGCACTTTTTACCATGTCGCCTCCGCCGCATGGTGCACCTTGCCCGCGTTCCCGGTCCGCCGCATCCCCCAGCACCGTCCGGGCGAGCCAAAGTGTTTTCACGTCCGAAGACTATGTGTTCCACAAGAACTGCTCATCGAGTATTGCCGCGTCGCCGATGTCGCCGTTTTCGATGCACCCGTGGGCCGAGCATCGCCGGGCAAATCGGCAAAGCCGTGAAACCGGGAAAACGAGGCAGGCAGCGGAAAGAAAATAGTGCACTGTCACCGGAATGCGGATGAAGGGGATTGCAACGGAGGGTTCAGAGCCATCCGAAAAAGGCAGTGCTTGGCTAGGCTTACTGCAATAGCACCGCTCACTAAATTTTTACTGAGACATCAACGTTATTGGAGCACATGGTTTTTCATCTGCAACATGACCTCTACCGCTGACATAAGTGTAGCTTGTACAAATATTCTCTGAACTAATTTGACCAACACACCCAAATGTCGCCCAACCACCAGGCGCATAATGATTTGTCGCCTTCGGGCACTTATACAACTGTATCTTTGACAAGCTTGTTGTAAATCCTTCTAGTGACTGAATTCGGATTTCAGTTCTAACTACTGCTTCACCGATTCTCACCGTTTCCTGCATCAGTTTTTCCGACTCACTAAATTTCAGATCGCTGACGCTTGGCAGTGTGATGAAGGGAGTTGAGCCACCAGAGGTCTGTAACGCTATTCGTACACCTTCGTCGCCCGCTTTCTCGCAAGCTATAGCGGTCCCGGCAGTTTCAACATTTATGGGGTTCGACGGAGGGTCACCAGGCTCATAAACTATTCCACCAATATTGCATTTAACTGAATTTTTTGCTCTTCCGACAACCGAAATACCGGTAATTTGCCTATTCAAAGAACCCGTATTTGCTGTCACACGTAGCGTTCCTGCAAAATCTTGTCCATCCTTAGATACAGTGTATTCAATATATAACGCATTTTCAGAAGACTGGCGCACGCATTCGAGCCAAGACTTAACAGCAATGCTCGCTACAACTGACTCATAGTCCCCAGAAAATGCCGATTTTAGATCAGATGCTGTAGACTTGCAGAACGTAGTCTCTGATATGTTCCAACGACCAGTTGACGACTGTTTTGCGTCCGAGGCATCAATTGAAAGTAGCTTGTATCCCAAGCTAAAACCACTATTTCTTGCTGTAGACTGCGCCTCTCCCACATTGCTGTATTCTCTGCTACACAAATCATCTCTTGTAGAAAACGCAAGCGTGGAATTTATGTTTGACGAAATTTTATCGTAGGCTTTTTCTGTCAAGGCCACGCTGCAATATGACGGGTTTTGCGCGTGAGCATAAGGCGTAACCATAAGGAAAACACTACTCAGAAACGTTGCGCGATTTAACATGCTGATGCTCCTTTTGAGGAACTCAAGAATACCCTGCTCATGAAGCTGCCTGCCACAGGCTTCTTTTGTGATCGATAAACGGCACCTGCCTCCCACGCCGAACCAGCAACGAACGCCCAATCCCCAAGATCTTCCGCACACTCGCGAGTGCCGCCTCGTTCACATCGATATACGCGACGATGTACCACTCGCCGTTTTCTTCCCTGGCCATGCCCAACGGCTCGGCCCGCCATTTGAGCGCGCCATGGTGTGGCATGAAGTAGGTTTCCTGGATGCCGCCGACGGCGCCGAGGCCCTCGTCGAGAGCGTATTCCATCACCGCGCAGCACAGTTGTGTGAGCGTGCCGCGCAGCCCTGCGATGCGCTTGTCGGGAACGACGAATGTGCGCGTCCATTCGGCCCAATCGGGACGCCTCGGGACGCCCGATTTTTCGCACATGTGAGAAAAAACCTCCGAGACCATATGCGGCTCGCTCGTTGGGATCAATCGAGCCGAAGTCACCACGCGACCATCTGCGATACCCAGCAGGTAAGTCGCCGCGTCGGTATCGAATTGGTCTAGCTCGCGACCGTCCGGGCTCGGAGGGCGCCAATGTTTCTGGTGCACGAAGAAATCGTGCCGGCGGCGCAGAAACTCGTCGAATTCGTTTTCATAGAGATGCTTGTTATGCGCATTGACTACGTGGGCCGTTATCATGGCGCGATCCCCCGATCGTTCTCAAAGGGATACTCGCAGTCGCGCTAATATACGTCACCTGTCCGATGGGACAGTTGACGCGCTTAGGGATGGATCAGGCGCCGGCGCACCGCTTCGACGACCGCCTGCGTGGTCGTTGCGACGCCAAAAGCCTCGCGAGCCCGTGTCGAGTGCCATTTGACCGTGCGCTCGGTCAGGCCAAGGATCTGCGAGGTTTCCGACGAGGTCTTGCCGGCCGCGGCCCACAAGAGCACTTCTTTTTCGCGGTCGGTCAGCACGCCCTCATGGTCGTCATCGTCATTGGCCAAGGCCTGGATCGACATGCCCGCGTAGACCGCCATCGTCACCAGTTGCACTTGATGGCGCGGCGACAGGGTGCAGGCCTTCGCGGAAGAGGCAAACGACAGCACGGATTGCCAATGGTGAACGCTGAGCATCGGTACGGCGAAGCCGCTACAGATGCCGAACTCCGTCGCCTCGCCGGCGACGCGTCGCGAGCCCTCCGTATCCGACCACTTTGCCGGGACTTCGGACCACAGGAACGGCTTCAAAGTCTTTGCCGAGTAGATGCAAACACCATCAACCGCCGCATGCTCGGCCTCGACATAGCGCTCGAACCAGCCGGCCGGCCAGCCATTCAGTTCAACCATCGGTGCAAGCTTCTGGCCACCGAGCGGCACACCGCTCAGGATCAGGTGCTCGAAGCCGAGATTTCGCACGGTTTCGAGCAGGTCGCCTAGCAGCGGCCCGGTAGCTGTGTGCTTCCTGCAGCGTTCGACAAAGTCGAACACGTCTGAATCGATCATGACAGAGACCCCCGTCTCCACGCCCAAACACAAAGTTTAACTCAAATTAGCGACTTCGAATACTCCCAATAAGTGTGTCCGCCACGCAGGACGCGTGGACCAAAATCAGCTAAATCAGCCGGATTGTAGTCAGCAACACAGGACCCCCAAGCATGACGCCATCACTGCCAAAACGAAACGAGCCGTTCCGGGCCGGCGAAACCGCGCTGCTGCTGGTCGACATGCAGCGCGTCTGGCTGGAACCCGGGGCCGATCCGGCGCATCCGGAGCGCGGTCCCGACCACTATTTCTACCGGCAGACGGCGTCGCAAACGATCCCCAACCAGGAGCGCCTGCTGGCGGCGGCGCGGACCAACGGCGTCGAGGTGGTCCACACCATCATCCAAAGCCTGACCGAGGACGGCCGCTTGATTCCAGCGGCAGCATTCCGGTGCAATCGGAGGACACGGACATCCCCGGCAATGTCGGCCTCGATCCGGAGGAACGAAGCCGGCGTGCCGAAATCATGTTCGCGCCGTTTCATGACCGCGTGGCCGCCCATCTCGACAACCGGGCAAAGCAGGGCAGAGCGACGCGGATCGCGACGATTCATTCCTTCACCCGGGTCTTCCTCGGTGTTGGCAGGCCCTGGCACGCCGGCGTCCTTTACGACCAGGCAATCGAGTTCGGCCAGGCAGTGCTTGCCGGCCTGAACATCGACGGTGCGCTCAATGTCGCGGCAAACGACCCCTACGTGATCAGCCGCGACGGCGACTACGCCATACCGGTCCATGGCGACGATCGCGGCATTCCCGCCGTCCTGATCGAGATCAGGCAGGACCTGCTGGCGGGCCGCTCCGGCATCGAGGAATGGGCGAAGCGGCTGGCCACAGCGTTACCGGCGCAGACAAGGCTTTGTGAACAAGCTCGGCTGCTCGAGCGCAACGCGAGAGCCGAGCCGTCGGTGAAAAGCCGGAGCGAACGATCGCTACGAGAAGATTTGCGACAGTTCTTCGACGCTGGTGCCTTCCTTGACCTGACGCAGCTCGACATAGCTGACCGCCGTGGCCACCGACAGCACCATCGACAGTACGGTCGACACCAAGGCTGCCAACACATCTGCAATGATCCCGCCAAACATGACGATGACTGCCAGCATTACCCACTGGATGACCATCGCGATGACCATCAGGATCAAGAACAGGCCAAATAGCGGCCAGCGGTTGCCCTTGGTCAGCACACGGCTGCGCGACATCGAACCGAACACGCCAAGCCGCTCCTGAATCAGAACCGGCACTGCCACGCACCATCCGAGCCACAAGATGATGCCGGGAACCAGCAAGGCTATCGACGCCAGGCCCGCACCCAGGCCGACGAGCAGGCCAATACCAAGGGTCGGCAGTAAATTGCGGATGGCTATCTGAATGCAGTCGCCAAACGTCGGCCGCTTGCCGTTCAAGTCCTCGATCGTCGCCCGCACCAGCGCCGACTGGAGCAGCAGCGCGAAAACGAACGATAGCAATCCCGTAATAACCGTAATCCATGAATTCTGAAACACCATAGAGGGATCGGCCGCGGCGCCGGGGTCGCCATGCAGAACCGCATCTATTTGCGGTTGGCTCCACAGCCGAAGAATAATCGCCGGCAAGCCTGAAAACAGGAGCGCGAGCCCAACGCACAAGCCGATGTTGCGGCCGATCACGGCGAAGCTGTTATTGAACACCCTGCCGATCTCGAATTTCTCAGGCCGTTCCAGTGTCGTTGAAGCCATGATTTCCCCCCGTGTTTCGCCGTAACAGTATCACGGCGCCCTAACAGTAATTCTGCCAAGATTGACGGTCGCCGTCCAGCCCACTTGCAATTCTTGTGCTGCATTGTCAGTGTCGGCTGGGAACCACAGGTTGCAGGGGAGCGGGTGGCGTTGGCACAGCCAGGCACAGCGGAAGCCGAACGGCTGACCAATCTGCACAAGCAGCTGATCGCCGATGAGTCGATCCAGTTCGACCTGCCGGCATATGTGCCGCCGAAGCCGCCCGAGTGGCTGAAACCGCTGCAGGATTTTTTGTCGTGGCTCGGTCCCTACATGATCTATCTGTTCTGGGGGGCGGTGATATCGAGCGTCGCAATCATCCTGCTTTTGGTCTTCCTCGAGGTGAAAGGCATCGCCTGGCGGCTGCCGTGGCAGCGCGCGCGGCCCGAAGTCGAAGACGAAGAAGCCTGGCGCCCAGACGCGGGCGCCGCGCAGATCCTGTTGTTGCAAGCGGATGCGTTGGCCGCACGCGGCGACTATGACGAGGCGGTTCACCTTTTGCTTCGGCGCAGCGTCGCCGATATTGCCGGCCGGCTGCCGGACTTCCTGCGCCCGTCGCTCACCGCGCGCGACATCGCCAATGCCCCTTCCCTGCCGGGAAGGGCACGCCATGCGTTTACCGAGATCGCCCGCATCGTCGAGGCGGCGCTGTTCGCGCGCCGGCCGGTTGGCGCGGAAGGCTGGCGGCAAGCACGCGGCGCTTATGAACGTTTCGCGTTCCGGGATGCCTGGACGTGAGCGCACCGGCGGTCGAGGCGCAGGAGCCGTTCAATCGAAAGACACTGTTTTGGGGGATTTTCGCCAGCCTGCTTGCGGCGGCCGGTTTCTTCCTGCTGTCCACCTATGCTCCCGATTTCCGGCAACCCCGCAATGGCGGCGCCACGCCGCTGTCGAAGAGCGGCGTCGGCTACGCCGGTCTGGTGGAATGGCTGCGGCTCACCGGTGAAGCGCCCTTGATGGCGCGGACCGAAGATGATCTTGCCAGAGATATACTGCTGATCGTCACCATCTCGCCCGACAGCGACCAGGAGGCGCTCGACCGCATCCTCAATCTTCGCCAGGACCAGAACACGCTCTTCGTGCTGCCCAAATGGCAGATCCTGCCGCTGCAGGGGCATGAAGGCTGGAACATGAAATTCGGGCGATTGCCCGGTTCGGTGGTGAACGAATGGCTTGGCCGCATCGCCGATGCGAAGATCGGTGCCGGCCAGAGCACGGCAAAGCAACTCGACATCGAAGGCAACATGGTTGCCGCACCCGAAGAATTGCAGTGGGTGGCCGACAAGTACCCTCTCATCGCAGCCGGCAATGACAAGGCCGTGCTTACCGAACTAGACGACAAGCCGTTCTATATCCTGACTGACCCCGACCTAATCAACAACGCCGCCCTCAAGGATCCCGAAAAGGCAGCAGCCGCGCTCGGGCTGATTGCCTTGCTCCAGCCCGACGACGGTCCGGTGATGTTCGATCTGACGCTGCACGGCGCGGGGCGGAAGTATGATCTGGCCAAGCTTCTGGTCGAGCCGCCGTTCCTGGCCCTGACACTGACGATCCTGATCGCGGCGGCCCTGGCGTTCCTGCATGGCCTTGGCCGGTTCGGCCCGGCGCGCGCCGACCAGCGTGCGATTGCCTTCGGCAAGCGTGCGCTGGTCGATACCACGGCGATGCTCATGCGGCGTGCCGGCCGGCTGGACGAGCTGGGAGGCCGCTATGCGGCCTTGATGCGGGTGCGCGCCGGCGCGCTGCTCGGGGCACCGCACGGACTGCAAGGCAAAGCGCTCGACCGCTGGCTCGACTCTCGCGATAAGGGGCAAGCTGGCGGCTTTGCGACGCGTTCGCAAGCCGCCGGCGAGGCGAAGAACCTGACGCAGATGCAACAGGCAGCAGAGCGGCTGCACGACTGGACGGCAAGGAGGCTCGGTGAACGTCGATGATGTGAAGGCCCTGGCGACACGGATCAGGGAAGAAGTTGCCAAGGCGATTACCGGGCAGCACGATACAGTCGACCTGATGCTGACCGCCTTGTTTGCGGGCGGGCATATCCTGCTCGAAGGTCCTCCCGGCACGGCCAAGACCATGACCGCACGCTGCTTCGCCCAGGCGCTTGGGATCGCCTACGGGCGGATCCAGTTCACGCCGGACCTGATGCCCGGCGATATCGTCGGGTCGAACATCTACAACTTCCAGACCGGGCAGTTCACGCTGACGCGCGGCCCGATCTTCTGCGATCTCCTGCTTGCCGACGAAATCAACCGCACGCCGCCCAAGACGCAGGCCGCACTGCTCGAGGCGATGCAGGAACATGCGGTCACCTTCGACGGCACCACGCATTCGCTCGGCCGCAACTTCATGGTCGTCGCGACCCAGAATCCAATCGAGCACCAGGGTGTCTATCCGCTGCCGGAGGCGCAGCTCGACCGCTTCCTGTTCAAGCACCGCGTCAGCTATCCCGGCCCCGAAGAAGAACGGGCCATCATCGTCCATCACGGCGGCGGCTCCGCCTCGCACGAGATCGCGCAATACGGCATCAAGGCGCAGACAGACCGCGAGACGCTGCAGGAGGCCCTTGAAGTCGTCGGCTCCGTCACCCTTGTCGACGATGTTGTCGGCTACATAGCGGCGCTGGTTCGGGCTACGCGCGAAAATGCCGATCTGGAAGTCGGAGCCAGCCCGCGCGCCGGCGCCATGCTGGCGCGGGCGGCGCGTGCCCGGGCGGCGCTGGACGGACGCGCCTATGTGATCCCCGACGACGTCAAGGCGCTGGCGGTGCCGGCACTGCGCCATCGCGTCATCCTTTCGCCTGCCGCCCAGATCGACGGCCGCCTGGTCGAGCAGATCGTCTCCGACCTGGTCGACCAGACGGAAGCACCACGTTGATCTATCCCAGCGGCCGAGCGGTGTGGGCAACTGCTGCCGGCGCGGTGCCGGCCTTCCTGGTCGCGCTGGCATTGCCGTCCTTCTGGTATCTGGGATTGCTGTGGAGTTGCCTGCTGCTTGCCTTCCTGGCGGTGGATGCCGCGGCGGGACGCGGACGGGCATCGCTGAATGCCAGCATCGATGCGCCGCAGCAGGTCGGTGTCGGTGGGGAATTCGGCGTGCAAATCACCGCTCGTCACTCGGGGCCGCGCGCCGCCGAGGCTCGCGTCGGCCACGATGCGCGTCTGGCGCCGGTGAGCGGCAGCGGCGGGGCCTTGCAGCCGACCGCCAGAGGCGGGTCGCTCAACCTCCGCTTCCAGGCGCTGCGGCGCGGCGTCGCCAGCTTCGACCGTCTCTGGGTGCGCTGGCGCGGGCCGTTTGGGCTGGTCTGGAACCAGGTCGTCCTGCCGGTGGAAAGCAAGATTGCGGTGCTGCCCGACGTCAGCAGCGCTCGCGGCGAGGCGATCACGCTGCTGCAACATGCGGCGCTTGCCGAAGGCCATGCGCAGCGCCGCGCCGGTCAAGGCCGCGAGTTCGACGCGCTCAAGGATTACCAGCCGGGCATGGGCCGGCGGATGATCGACTGGAAGCGCAGCGCCCGCCACGGCAAGCTGTTGGCGCGCGAGTTCCGCATCGAGGAGAACAACAACATCGTGCTGGCCATCGATAGCGGACGCCTGATGTGCGAGCCGGTCGACGGTATGCCTAAGGTGGACCGGGCTGTGACGGCCGCCTTGCTGTCGGCGTTCATCGCGCTGAAGGGCGGCGATATGGTCAGCCTGTTCGGCTTCGATGCAAGGCCGCGCGTTTCGAGCGGCGCGGTACGCGGCCCCGCCAACTTTGCGATGATCCAGAAACGAGCGGCGGAGATCGACTATTCCAGCGAGGAGACCAATTTCACGCTGGCGCTGACGACGCTCGCGGCGCGGCTCGACCGCCGCTCGCTCGTCATCATCTTCACCGATTTCGTCGATCCGATCAGCGCGGAATTGATGCTGCGCACCGTGGGCCGGCTCACCGAACGGCATCTCGTGCTGTTCATGCTGATGAAGGACACCGAACTGGAGGGCCTGGCCGATATGCCGCCACGCTCCGGCGAGGACGTTGCCCGCGCGGTCGTCGCCGGAGGGCTTTTGCGCGAAAGGCAGGTCGTCATCGGCCGGCTGCGCCTGCTCGGGGCGCATGTGATTGAAGCCGACCACAATCGGCTGGGTCCCGCGCTGGTCGAGCGCTATCTGCAGTTCAAGCAGGAGGACTTGCTGTGACGGCGCCAGTCGTCGACAATGCTGCACGTGGCGACGCGGTACGCCAGTCGCTGGCCAGCTTCCGCCGCGAGCGCGAGGCCGACTGGAAGGCATTCGAGGCGCTGCTGGCGCGTGTCGAGAAGCGTGCGCCGCGGACGCTTTCCGAAGAGGAGCTGCTGTCGCTGCCCCTGCTCTATCGATCGGCGTTGTCTTCCCTGTCAGTGGCGCGCGCAACCTCGCTCGACAATGCGCTGGTCGGCTATCTCGAAGCGCTGTCGCTGCGCGGTTATTTCTATCTCTACGGCGCGCGTCGCGGGCTGCGGCAGCGCCTCGCCGATTTCTTCCTGCACGACTGGCCCGAGGCCATTCGCGACCTGTGGCGCGAGACATTGGCGTCGGTCGCGCTGATGGTGATCGGCATTGGTGCAGGCGCCTGGCTGGTGGCATCCGACAAGAGCTGGTTCGACGCGATCATCCCACCCGGACTGGCAGGAGGCCGCGGCCCCGACACGTCGGCCGAACTGCTGCGCAACATGCTTTATGATGGCGACAATGGCTTTCTCTCAGGCTTTGCCGCCTATCTGTTCACGCACAACGTCCAGGTCTCAATCCTGGCCTTCGCCCTTGGCTTCGCCTTCGCGGTGCCGACAGTGCTGCTGATGCTGTTCAACGGCTGCATGATCGGGGCGTTGTTCCAAGTCTACTGGTCCAAGGGACTTGGCATGGAGCTCGGCGGTTGGCTGGCCATCCACGGCACCACCGAATTGTTCGCGATCGCTTTGGCCGGCGCGGCCGGCATGCGCATCGGCACCAGCATCGCCTTTCCCGGCGAATTGACACGCATGGCGGCAGCGGCTCGTGCCGGACGCATTGCCGCGAACGCCATGGTCGGGGTCTCGGTCATGCTGCTGTTTGCCGGGCTGCTCGAGGGAATTGGCAGGCAGACCATCACCAGCGACGTCACGCGCTACGCCATTGGCGGTGGCATGCTGGCGCTGTGGCTCGGCTATTTCTACCTGTTCCGGGCGGTGCGGCATGGCGCTCGGTAGGCGCGCCGCCTTCGCGGCCGTACGGCCGCTGATCACGCCCGAAGGCGTCGATCTCCGGATTAGGCTCGCCGACGCCGGCACGCGGGCCTCCGCCTTCCTTCTCGACGTCGTGTTCATCGCCGTGGCTGCAATCGTGATCACGATCGTCGCGCTGTTCGGAGTGGGAGGCCTTGGCAGCGAGGGGTTTCAGCCGCTCTTCGTCGTCTGGATCATCCTGATCTTCTTTCTGCGCAACGCCTACTTCATCGCCTTCGAAGCAGGCCGGCGCGCGTCTACGCCCGGCAAGCGGATCGTCGGCATCCGGGTCGCGTCGCGCAGTGGCGACGGCCTGTCGATCGACCAGGTCATTGCCCGCAACCTGATGCGCGAGATCGAGGTGTTCCTGCCGCTGTCGATCATCGCCGGACGCAGCGGGACCGACCTCGCCGACACGCTGACGACGGTGTTCGGACTGGTGTGGACGCTGCTGTTTGCCTTGTTCCCGCTGTTCAATCGAGACCGCATGCGGATTGGCGACCTGTTGGCAGGGACCTGGGTGGTCGAGGCGCCGAAGCGCGCCTTGCTTGAAGACCTGTCGGCACGACAGGATCCGGCGGCCGGCGCGTTCCGGTTCAGCCACACCCAGCTCGATGCCTACGGGATTGCCGAACTCCACAAGCTGGAGGAGGTGCTGCGCCGCGACGACTATTTCGCCCTGCGGACGGTGGCCGAAACGATCGGACGCAAGATCGGCGCGGCACCACAAGCCCATGACGCACGCGCATTCCTGACGGCGTATTATGGGGAGTTGCGGGCGCATCTCGAACGCAAGCTCCTGCTGGGCAACCGCAGGGCCGACAAGCATCAGCGTTAGACCGGAGGAGGGACGAGATGCAGGTCAAAATTAGCGCGATTGAGGAATCCAGGATAGATCGCGCAATTCAGGCGGCGGTCTCTGGGTCCTGGGAAGAATTCAGCAGCCTCACCGACACTCCCTTTCCAAACGACGAATCGATGCGAGAGCAATTCGACGATTCCTCCCCCAGACTTCAGCAAGTGGGCGGAAATTGGAAACGAGAAACGGGCGTTGAGATCCTGGATGACGGAGTGCGTTTAATAATAGTGAGAATAGAAGCGCCGCCCACGGTGGATATCGTTTTTTCACTGCATAGCACGAGCGAATTCAGTGACAGCACAATCGGTTTTCGGACATTTTTGCAGCAGCTGAATTGGGACTCCTAGCTATCGGTTTCGGCATTTCCGACCAGCGCCACCTCCTGCCCTAGCCCACCCACTTCTCGTAATCGGACACCAAGAGGTGCAGCGGTGCTGTGTCCTCGTCGATGTCCGCGAAGCGGCCGATCGGCTCGCGAAAAACGTTGTCGGTGAGATCGTCATTGACGGTCGAGACCTCGCCGATCAGCACGTCCTTGCCCTCGGCCCAGAAGGCGTGCCAGACGCCCGGCAGCAGCGTCACGCTCTGGCCTGGGTCGAGCTTCAGCAATCCACCCGCAGGCAGTCTGTAGATGGTTCCGTCGACAGGCACCGATACTTCGGCCTTCGGATCGATGCCGCCATCGCGGTCATGCATGAACAGCTCCAGCACCAGCTTGCCGCCGCCACGGTTGATGATGTCCTCGGCCTTGATATTGTGGCGGTGCATCGGCGACAGCTGATCCTTGCGCGAGATCATGATCTTTTCGGCATAGAGCATGCCCATGCCCTTCTTCATGTCCTCGTAGCGGCCGTTGCGTACGGTGAACAGGAACAGGCCGAGCTCGTCGAACTTGCCCTGGCCGTAATCGGTGATGTCCCAGCCAAGCCGCGACGAGAAGATGGCCGACGAATCCTGCCGGTGCGCCTTCATCTCTTCCGGCGACCAGTAGGCGAAGGGCGGCATGATGTAGCCGAACGAACGGATGAAGGCGTCGGCGTCGCGGATGATGTCGTTGATGGCGGAGCGTTTCATGATCATGATCCCTTCTTCAGGCGGCACCTACAGCGCATAACCGAACACCGATCCGGTGTCGACGTAAACCGCATTCTGGCCTCATGACATCGGCGACGATCAGGGCCATAAGTCCCGACAAATTCCCAAAGGTGACATTCCATGCGCAGCATAGACGACCTCGATACGCCGGCGATCCTGATCGACGCCCGCCGCGCAGAAGCCAACATCGCCCGGGCGCAGGCCCATGCCGACCGGCACGGGCTGAAGCTCCGGCCGCACATCAAGACCCACAAGCTGCCCTACTGGGCGAAAAAGCAGGTCGCGGCCGGGGCCATCGGCATCACCTGCCAGAAGATCGGCGAGGCCGAAATCATGGCCGATGCCGGACTGACCGACATCTTTCTGCCCTACAATATCCTCGGGCGGGCCAAGCTGGAACGCCTCAAGGCGCTGCACGGCCGCGTAACCCTGTCGGTGACAACGGACAGTATGGACACGCTGATGGGACTTGCCGCCACCTTTACCGATCCCGGCCACCGCCTGCCGGTGCTGGTCGAATGCGACACCGGCATGGGCCGCTGCGGTGTGCAGTCGGCCGGCGAGGCAGTCGCGCTGGCGAGCGAGATCGACAAGGTCCGGGGGCTCGTCTTCAGCGGCCTGATGACCTACCCGGGGGCGGGCCGCGCCGCCGAAACCGAGGCGTGGCTCGCCGATGCGCAGCAAGCACTTGCCGCAGCCGGCCTTGCTTGCGAGCGCATCTCCAGCGGCGGCACACCCGATATGTGGCGTTCCGGCGAGCATAGCGTCGTTACCGAATACCGGCCCGGCACCTACATCTATCTCGACCGCTACCAGGTCGCCAAAGGCGTCGGCAGCCTCGACGATTGCGCACTGACGGTGCTGTCGACGGTGGTCAGCCACCCAACGCCGACACGCGCCATCCTCGACGCCGGCAGCAAGGCGCTCTCCAGCGATACGCTGGGGCTCGCCGATTTCGGCGAGCTGCTGGGCATTTCAGGCGCAAGGGTGACCAGCCTCAGCGAAGAGCACGGCAACGTCACGCTGTCAGGCGGCGCCAAGCTTCGCATCGGCGAGCGCGTGCGCGTCGTACCCGACCATTGCTGCGTCGTCACCAACCTGTTCGACGAGGTGCATCTGATCGAAGGGGACAAGGTGATCAAGACGCTGCCGGTGGCAGCACGCGGGCGTATGGCTTGATACTATCGGTTGGTTACCGTTCAGCCTGCCTCGCGGCAACCCGGCGCATCGAAATGACCCGGCGGCGCCGGATCTCGGTGCGCATCGCCGTCAGGTGCAGCGCGAAGAAAAGCACGGTGAAGCCGAGTGCCATCACCAGCAAGGGCCACAACAGGCTTGGATCTATCGTCGGCCCACCAAGACGGAACACCGACGCCGGCTGATGCAACGTGTTCCACCAGTCGACCGAAAATTTGATGATCGGGATGTTAATGAAGCCTACCAGGGTTATGATGGCCGCTGCCCAGGCGGCGCGCCCGGCATCGTCTAGCGCGCGGGTCAGCGCGATGATGCCGAGATACATCAGGAACAGGATGAAAACCGAGGTCAGCCGCGCGTCCCACACCCACCAGGTGCCCCACATCGGCTTGCCCCAGATCGACCCGGTGATCAGCGCAAGGGCGGTGAAGACGGCGCCGATGGGTGCCGCCGATTTCAGCGCCACGTCGGCCAGCGGATGGCGCCAGACCAGCGTGCCCAGTGCCGAGACCGCCATCAGCGTGTAGCACATCATGGCAAGCCAGGCGAAAGGCACGTGGATATACATGATGCGAACGGTGATGCCCTGCTGGAAGTCCTCAGGCGCCGTGAAGCTCATATAGAGACCGACAGCGAGGACGACGGCGGCGACGCTCGCCAGCCACGGCACAACCTTGTCGGCAAGCCCGACGAACCGCGTCGGGTTGGCAATATCCATCCAGCCGGAGGGGCGTGAAGTCGTGTCGCTCATGCGGCCTTACATAGACCGCCGGCGGAGTTGCGGCAACCACAGCGGCGGTACGTCGTCTCTTCTCCCCTTGCGTGAGAAGGCGGATCGGCACGTAGCGTCGAGCCGGACGAGAGGTGCTGGACGAGTAAGGCGCCAATGATCGCCGTGCGCCGAAGTCTGGATTTTGGATGAGATTTGAGCCAAGCCGGAGCATCCCCTCATCCGACCTCGCTTCGCGAGGCCACCTTCTCCCGCAAGCAAGGGGAGAAGGCAGGCCGCGCTGCTCAGGCGGCTTCGTTCACCGGGCGGCTGAGGCGGCGAACCTCCTCGTCGTTGAGCAGGCCGCCGGCGCGCAGCAGGCTGGCGAAGCGACCGTTGCGCAGCGACAGTTCGGTGAACCCGCCCATCTCGACCACCCGGCCCTTGTCCATGAACACGACCAGATCGGCATCGCGAACGGTGGTCAGGCGGTGAGCGATGATGAAGGTGGTGCGGCCGCGCCGCAACTCGTCGATGGCGTCCTTGACGCGATCTTCCGTCTCGACGTCGAGCGCGCTGGTCGCCTCGTCGAGAACCAGGATGGGCGCGTCCTTCAGCACGGCGCGGGCGATCGCGATGCGCTGGCGCTCGCCACCGGACAGCTGTCCGCCGCGTTCGCCGACGACCGTGTCGTAGCCCTCGCTCTTCGACAGGATGAAATCCTGCGCGGCGGCGGCATTGGCCGCGGCATGGACCTCGTCATAGGTCGCCTCCGCACGGCCGACGCGGATGTTGTCCTCGATCGAGCGGTTGAGCAGGCCGGCATCCTGGAACACGGTGGCGATCGAATGGCGCAGCGACTTGCGGGTCACCGTGCGGGTGTCGATGCCGTCGATCAGGATACGGCCGCTGGACGGGGTAAAGACGCGCTGCAGAAGATTGATGAGCGTTGTCTTGCCGGCGCCCGTGGGGCCGACGATAGCGACAGTCTGGCCGGCCTGGACCTCGAACGACGCGTCGTCGACGCCCTGCCCGGAGTTGCCGAACTCGAAGCAGACATTCTCGAAACGGACGTGCCCCGTGACGTTGACGAGCTCGCGCAGCCCATCGGGTTCGGCGGCGTCGGATGCAGAGTCCTCGAGATGATAGAATTCCTCGAGCTTGGCGCGCGCCTCGGAAATCTGGTTGGCGAACGCCGACATCTGGTCGAGCCGGGCAATCAGCAGCGTGGCAAAGCCGGTAAAGGCGATGACGTCGCCGATCCGCAACTGGCCGTGCGTCACCAGATAGGCGCCAATCAAGAGCACCACCATCATCGAAATCGTCGACGACAGGCGGTGCAGCGCGTTGGCCATCGCCCACCAGTCGAGCACCGGATTCTGTGCGTCGAGCAGGTTCTTGACGTAGCGCTTCAGCGCCTCGGTCTCATGGCCGATGCGGTTGTAGCTCTGCAGGACGGCGACGTTGCTGACCGAGTCCGTCACATGCGCAAACACCTTGTGGTAGTGCCGCTCTACGGCCGCCTGGCCTTCCTTGGTGCGCCGCATCACCAGCCGTCCGATGCCGACATAGAGCGCGCCAAGCGCCAGCAGCACCATCGACATGCGGATATCCATGCTGAGCGCGGTGGGCACCAGCAGAACCAGCGCAACCGCGGTCGACAGATGCTGCCGCATGAATTCGAGCCAGAGGCTGAACAGGGTCTCGACCGCGCGCAGGAGCGTGTGCAGGGAATTGGAGGTGCCGCGCTGATGATGCCAGGCAAGCGGCATGGTGATCACGCGCTCGAACGACTGGCAAAGAACCTCGCTGCGCCGCTGGTGGGCAAAGCGGTCGGCGCCGCGCGCCACCAGCACGAAGGCGATGATATTGAACGCGCCGAGGCCGGCCCACATTGCGAGTGTCGCGAATACCGAGCCGCGGTCCGAAATGGCATCGATCACCCGGCCGAACATAATCGGCTCGAGAATGGCGATAATGGCAAGCGCGACATTCGCCCCGCAGATAAACGCAACGCGTTTCCTGTCGGCAGCGAGATAACCAAGGGCTCGCCAGTAGATTTGCAGAAGTGACACTTCAGCTACTCCGCCAATTATTTATGGTGCAGTGCGTCATTTTTTGACTCGTATCGGTTGACGCGTCGCAAAACAATGCTCGTCTACCTCTTCCGTTCCCATTCCGCGAACAAAAGATGACGACGCTTCGAAATTTGCCGTGATCGTCTAACAGTTTGAGATAAAAGGTGAAATGTCAGCGTTGCGGCAAAATCATGGCAGCTGGAAAGCACTGCCACAATTTTAATCAGCAAGACCCCAGGCACGACGTCTAAAGTCGTGTGCAGGCATTCAGTAAGGTCAAACGCAAATATAACCGGTAGAGGCACTTGGACCGCCCATGCGTGCCCTGGGGAACCCTGAGCGACGCTCCAAGTCCTTGAATCTAGGTCGGTATTCTGACGACCACCTCGGCATTGTCTCCGGCTTTTGGCTCGAAGGACGAAGATTTGGTCTTCGTGCCATTCACTTCAAGTGAGATGGCCCGGGCCTTTTTGTCGCGGACGACGCGTACCTTGATCTCGGCGCCCAGCATCTTCAGAGTTGCCGAATAGCCGTCCCAATGGCTAGGAAGCCTCGGCGTGAACTGGAGGCGCTGTCCGCGGCGCTCTATGCCGAGAATGCTCTCGACCGCGGCGCGATAAAGCCAGCCCGCCGACCCGGTATACCAGGTCCAGCCGCCGCGGCCGCCCTTGTCTTGCCCGGAATAAACATCGGCCGCGACGACATAAGGTTCCACGCGGTAGCGCTCTGCCGCGGCTTCATCGCGCGCATGGTAGACCGGATTGAGCATTGAAAGGCAGCGGTAGGCATCGTCGGTGCGGCCCATTTCGGCGAGCGCAATGACGAACCATGTTGCCGCGTGCGTGTATTGGCCGCCGTTTTCACGGACCCCCGGCGGATAGCTCTTGATGTAGCCCGGGTCCTTTTCCGTCTTCGAGAAGGGCGGGGTGAACAGTTTGACGATGTTGAGGTCGTCGTCGACGAGCGCTTTCATCGCCTGCGCCATTGCCGTGGTCGACCGCGCCGGGTCGCCCTCGCCCGAAAGCACGCTCCAGGACTGGGCGATCGAGTCGATCTTGCACTCGTCCGACTTGCGCGAGCCGAGCGGCGTGCCGTCGTCGAAGCTGCCGCGCCGATACCACTCGCCATCCCAGGCGGTGCTTTCCAGCGCCCGTTTCAGCACCTCGGCGTGCTTCGTCCAGGCCTGCACCCGCTTGGCATCGCGCTCCGCCTTGGCGACAGCGGCAAAGTCGCCCAGCGTCTTCAGCAGGAACCAGCCCAGCCACACGCTCTCGCCCTTGCCGTGCTCGCCGACGCGGTTCATGCCGTCGTTCCAGTCGCCGCCGAGGATCAGCGGCAGCCCGGCTGGGCTGCTGCGCTTGACGGCAAGATCGAGCGCCCGCGCGCAATGGTCATAGAGCGAGGCTGTCTTCTTCGAGATTTCCGGGATGAAGAAAGCATCGTGCTCGCCTTCGCTCAGCGCCTGCCCTTCGATGAACGGCAGTTGCTCCTTCAGGATCGCGGTGTCGCCGGTCACCAGCAGGTAACGGGCCGTGGCGTGGGCCAGCCAGACCACGTCGTCCGAGATCATGGTGCGGACCCCGGCCTCGGTGCGCGGCAGCCACCAATGCTGCACGTCGCCTTCGGGAAATTGCCGCCGCGCCGCGTTGAGGATCTGATCGCGCGCCAGCTTGGGGTCATGCGCCAGCAAGGCCAAGGTATCCTGCAACTGATCGCGGAAGCCGAAGGCACCGCTCGCCTGATAGAACGCCGAGCGGGCACGGATGCGGCAGGCCAGGCTCTGATAGGGCAGCCAGTGATTGACCATGGCGTCGAGGGCCTTGTCCGGCGTCTCGACCTGGATGGTGTCGAGAAAGCCGCGCCATGTGCGCTCGTTGTCGGCCAGCCGCTGATCGAAATCCCTGGAGCGATGGGTCTGCACCAGCGCGCTGGCCGCCTCGGGCGAGGCCGCGTCGCCGAGCAGCCAGAGCAGCGTGACGTCGCCGCCGGCAGCGATGTCGATGTCGCGTGCGATGGCCGCGCAGGGATCGTCGCCGGCCTCGACACGGCCGGACAGGCCGGCGCCGCTCAGCACGGCATGCGGAAACTCGCTCGTGCCTTGCCTGCCGATGAACTCGCCGCGATCGGCGGTGACCGAATGCACAGCACCGTCGGCGGCCAGAAAGGCGATTCGCTCGCCGAAATCGAGCCCATAGGGATTTTGCGCCAGCAATGCGCCGGTTGCGGCATCCCTCGACGGAACGATGCTTGCAGCGGTGCGCGAGCGATGGCCGCCAAGAACCCATTCCGCATAGGCGTAGACGCGCAGCCGCATCGGCACCGAACCCGAATTCTGGATGCGCAGCCGCGATATCTTCACCGGATCGACGGGATCGACGACATGGGTCAGGTCCATCGACAGCGGCCCGCGTTTTGAGCGGAACGTCGAAAAACCCTGCCCGTGCCAGGTTTCGTAGGTCATTGTCGGATCACGCACCACGGCAGCCATTGGCGAGAACGCCCTGCCACTGGCGTGATCGTAGATGTAGATGCCCTCGCCCGGCCGGTTGGTGACCGGATCGTTCGACCATGGCGTCAACTGATAGTCGCGGCTGTTGCGGCTCCAGGTGAAGGCAGCGCCTTCAGCCGAAATGTGGAACCCGAACGATGGGTTGGAGATGACGTTGATCCACGGCTGCGGCGTCGTGCGCCGGCCGGCAAGACGCACGACGTAGTGACGTCCGCCGCCGTCGAAGCCGCCGAACCCGTTCCATTGGTCGAGCCCGCTGCCGTCGACGCGGCCCTCGATCAGTGCCTGAGCGGCCGATGCTTGCGACGTCGGCACCGGCAAGGACGGCTCGCGAAGCGCTGCAAGGTCTGCCGGCTGGAGGGCGGCGTCCCGCGCCTGCAATGCCGCGGCCTCGGCGCGCTCGATCTGGTCGAAGATGGTGCCGTTGCGCGTATGCAGCACCACCCGAGCGACGGCGAGCAAGGTCCGGTAGGTCGTTTCCTCCATCAGATCGCGGCGCACCGCGAAGATGTGCTGGCGGGGTCCGAGTTCCTTGCCGCGCAACCGGCTGTTTTCGCACAGCGTCTCCACCGCGCGCTGCAGGTCCTGCACGTAGGATGACGCCTGCTCGTTGACGACGACAAAATCGATCATCATGCCGCGGGCGCGCATGTATTCCTGGAAGCGAAGCGCCTGGGCGACGATCTCCAGATCGGCGACATCGGCGATCCTGACCAGGAAAATCGGAAAATCGCCGGATATGCTGGTCGGCCACAGGCTGGACTGCCTGCCGAGCCCGGAGACGATGGATTCGCCCGGAAGGCGCAGGAACGGATCGGGATAGATCAGATAGCGCGCCAGCTTCTGCACATTGGCGGCGTCGGACAGGCTGAGGCCAAGGTGCCGGGTCTGTACCTGCGAGCGCGTCCAGGCGAGCATCGCCTGGCGGGCGAAGCTTTCGGGATGGTCGAGCCGTGCGATGGCGGCATCCAATTCGGCGCGATGGGTACCGACGACGGTCCAGAACGTCAGCGAAATCTTCTTGTTGGCCGGCACGCGCACCTGCCGGCGAAGCGATGCGATCGGATCCAGGGTGAAGCCGGAATGGCCGCCAAGCTTGGCGCCGGGATCAAAGGCAGCCGCTTCGGTGATGGTGCGGCCGCGGCCGATGAAGGCGCGCCTGTCGGTTTCCGCCTCGGCGTCTCGCGCCGATCCAGACGGGTCGGTGACGAAATGCACCATGGTGACGTCGGGTTCGTCCTTTTCGCGCTTGCGCCTGGTGGCGAAGATCGCGCCGTTGTTCGGCGCGATTTCGGTTTCCACGAACATCTTCGAAAAAGCCGGATGGGCATTATCCGAGGGCTCGGAGCCCAGCACCAGTTCGGCAAACGAGGTTACTTCGATATGCCGGTCGGCGGGGCCATCATTGTGGAGCGTCACCCGTCGGCCCTCACCATTGCCTTCCGAGATGACGATGCACTCGACTTCCGAACGCAGCGATCCAATCGATTTGACGAAGCTCGCCTTGTCGTCGGAGAACAGCGTCTGCGCACGCTCGCCGGCGGCGCGCTTCGGCTCGGCGGTGGCCGACCACCAGTCGTCGTTGCTGGCGTCGCGCAGGAAAATATAGGAACCAAGGCGGTCCTCGGTCGGATCCGGCTGCCAGCGCGTGACGGCAAGTTCGCCCCAGCGGCTGTACCCGGAGCCGGTGGCGGTCACCATGACCGAATAGCGGCCATTGGACATGACACTGGTCGAGCGCAGCGCCTTGAGCGGATCGAGCACGATGCGGGTGTCCGGGCTTTCCAGCTCGGTCTCGTCCTTCGAGCGCTCGTCGGCCTCGGTCCTGACGGTCGCAGTCGGGATGTCGCGCGGCGCCCTTTCCTGCAGCAGCAATTCGGCCGACTCGATCACCGGATCGCTGTGAAAGCGGTCGCGCAGGCGCCCTTCGAAGATCGCATCGGCAACTGCGGCAATCGACATGCCGGAGTGGTGGGCCATGTAGTTGAGCACGACGGCGTGGTCGGTGCCCTCGGGAACGCGTTGCGGCGTGAAATCCACCGCGTCGTAAAAACCGTGCCGGCCCAGTGCGCCCAGCCGCCTCAGCCTGGCCAGGTTCTGCACGGATTCATGCGGCGTGAACTGCGCTGCCAGCACGGTCGCGTAAGGCGCGATTACCGTATTTTGGCCAAGGCCGCGCTTCAGGCCGAGCCCGGGCACGCCGAAATTGGTGTACTGATAGGTCAGCTCGCGGTCGCGGGCGTTGTAGGCCGCTTCCGAAATCCCCCAGGGAACGTTCTTCGAACGGCCATACTGGATCTGGCGCTTGATGATGAGCTTGCTGGTCTGGTTGAGAATGCTGCCTTGCGGCTCCTTCATCACCAGTGGCGGCATCAGATATTCGAACATCGAGCCGGACCAGGACATCAGTGCGCCCTGGAAGCCGATCTCGACGATCGGGCGGCCGAGCCGGAACCAGTGCTCGGTCGGCAAATCGCCCTTGGCGATGGCGAACAGGCTGGTCAGCCGCGCCTCGGAGGCCAAAAGGTCGTAGCAGCTTTCGTCGAGCTGATGCTCCTCGACCCGGTAACCGATCGACAAGAGCTTGCGTTCGGGCCGCATCAGGAACGAGAAATCCATCTCGAAGGCGAAACGGCGCGTGCGTTCGCGCAAGGTCAGAAGCTTGGCCCGCAATGCCGCGACGGCGTTTTCGTCGCTGTGCGCGTCGTGCACATGCGCCTCGCAGGTGGCTTCGAGCCTGGCCGCCCAATCGGCGATGGTGTCGCTCTGGGTCGACGCGGCCTCGGTGTGGATGGCTGTCGCGAGCTTGCGTATCTCGCCGGCCAGGACGGCCAGGTTGATGGTACGGATCGACGCCATCTCCGGCTGCGCCTTGATCAATTCGACCGCCCGCCGCATGCCGTCGAGACGGTCGGCGAGCCGCTGGCGCAAGGGCCGCAACTGACGCCGGTCGTCGGGCAGTTCCTCAAGGCTTTCGTCGAGGATGGTGACGGTGTCGAGGATGCCTTCGAAGTCGCCCTGCACATGCACCGACGGCGCTTCGGCCCATTCGGCGCAGGCAGCGGCCACGGCCACCAGATGGCCGGCGAGATTGCCGCTGTCGACCGCCGAAATGTACAGCGGGTAGAGCGGCTTCAGGGTCGTCGTGTCATACCAGTTGAAGAGATGGCCGCGGTCGCGCGGCATGCTCTCGATGGTCGACATGGTCGCGTCGATGCGGTTGACGGCGTCGGAGAGGCTGATCCAGCCGAAATCGCGTGCCGAAATCACCGACAGCAGGTAGACGCCGATGTTGGTCGGCGAGGTGCGGGGCGCCACCACGGGGGCCGGGCTTTCCTGGAAATTATCCGGCGGCAGATGGTGATGCTCGGCCGTCACGAAGGTCTCGAAATAGTGCCATGTACGCCGCGCCACGGTGCGCAGCGCGTGGATGTCGGCGGCCGATATGCGCAGGCGGTCCTCGGTTTCGGCCGAACGGCTGATCCAGCAGGCGATGGCGGGCGAGCCGATCCAGAACAAGGCAAAGAAGAAGGCGACGAAGGCGCCGGTGGAATCGGCCAGCACCGGCACGGCGAGGCCGACGACGCCTATGATCACCGCGCCGTACATGATGCTGTAGTAGGAGCCGAGATCGTTGTCGCCGCCCTTGTGTGCCTGCGAGGCGGTGCGCCATTCGAGCAGGTTCTGGCGGCTGACGAACAGGCGGTAGAGCGTGCGGATGATCGCGTCGCCCATCATCCAGGCAAGATGCGCCATCAGCACGATCTTCAGCGCCACCAGGGCGGTGCCGAAGGCAACGTCGCGTGCCAGTGCCGAGAAATGGCCGCGCGGCGTCTGATCGCCGCTCTTCGGCAGGATGGCGTTGACGATGTCGAAAGTGGGCGCCATGAACAGCGTAAGGATCAGCAGCGCCTGCCATTGCGCGGCCTGCGTGAAGGGCAGCAACGTCCAGCCGGCGATCGCGGCCATCACCCAGAAGATCGGCGTCACCGAGCGGCGCAGATTGTCCACCATCTTCCAGCGCGACAGCGCCGGCACGTTTGAGCGTGGGCCAAGGATGAAGCCCAAAAGCTGCCAGTCGCCGCGTGCCCAGCGATGGTGGCGCGACGCATCGACCGAATAGCGGGTCGGATAGTCCTCGACCAGTTCGACGTCGGTGACCAAGGCCGAGCGCGCCAGGGCGCCTTCGAGCAGATCATGGCTGAGGATGGTGTTTTCCTCGATGCGACCCTTCAGCGCCGCCTCGAAGGCGTCGACATGGTAAAGACCCTTGCCGGTGAAGGAACCGTCGCCGAAGATGTCCTGGTAGAGGTCCGACACGGCAAAGACGTACGGGTCGAGCCCGCGATTGGCGGAAAAGACACGCTGAAAGAACGACGCCTCGTCGCCACTGGTCAGCGACGCGGTGATGCGCGGCTGCAGGATGGAATAACCTGCCGTAACCTCGCGCCGTGCGACATCGAAATGCGGACGGTTGAGCGGGTGGCAAAGCTTGCCGGCCAGCGCAGCGACGGCGTCGCGGGTGGTGCGGGTGTCGGCGTCCAGCGTCATCACGTGGACGACGCTCTCCGGCAATGGCACTTCCAACGGCAGGAAGGTGGTGTCGCTGTCTCCGCGCAGCAGAAGGTTCAATTCGTGCAGCTTGCCGCGCTTGCGCTCCCAGCCCATCCAGACGCCTTGCGACGCGTTGTAGAGCCGGCGCCGATGCAGCAGATAAAAGCGCGGCGCCCCTTCCGAGGGATAGCGGGCGTTCAGCCTGGCGATTTCGGCGCGGGCGAATTCGAGGATTTCGACATCCGCCGTATCGATCTCGGTCTTGGAGTCCGGCCAGTCGGAAAGCAGCGCGAAATAGACTTCGCCCGCCGTGTTGGCGAGGTGATGCACCTCGATGTTGCGGATGTTCTCCTCGACATCGTCGCGCGAGCCGATCAGCGACGGCACCACCACCAGCGTGCGCGCCTCGGGCGGCACACCGTGCCTGAAATCATAGCCGATGAGACGCGTCGGCTTCAAAAACAGCGAGACGACGGTGTTGAAGAACGCGAGCGCGCCTTCGCTGGCCGGCACCGCGAACAGGGCCAGCATCAGGACGATCGACGGCACCGACAGCCCGAGATTGGCAAGCGCATTTCCGGAAACGACCAGAAGCAGGACCGTCAGCGCAAACACCGGCACGACAATGCCCAGCCATCCGGTCTTGCGGAAGGTCCGGTTGAGCGTCTTGCCGATGGTCGGCCGATAGCCGATCGACCGCTCGAGCTCCTGCCGGCGCGGGCCGACCAGAAAGAAGCCGACGTCGGTGTGAGCGATCGGACCGGTTTCGGAGCCCGGCGCATCGGCAGCATGGCCGGCGAGCTCGATCGCCCTTTCGGCAACGCGAAATTCGGAGAGATCGGAACGGCGCGCCAGCTCCTCGATCGCAGTCCGGTATTGGTCGCGCGAGAAGAAATCGAGCGCGGCGAAATCGGTGCGTTCGCGCAGCAAGGTGTCGATGCGACTGACACCCTCGAACCATACCGTCCAGTCGATGTCGTTGATCAGGCGCAGGCCGCGGATGATGTTGCCGGTGGTCACGTTGCCGCTGGACAGCGTATGGTGCTCGCTGAGGATGATCTCCTCGGCGTCGGAGCCGGTCCGTTCCAGCTCGCCCTCCAGCCATTCCAGCGCCCTGCCGGCATTTTGCGAGCCGTCACGCAGCCGGTAGAGCAACTGGGTGGCGAAGGTGGTGTCCTGCGCATGGGCGCTGTAGTGGGAAAGTATCGCCTGCCGGTCGGCGCTGTCGTCCGTCGCCAGCACACGGTCGGCGACCTCGTTGGCGATCTGGCGCAGTTCCCGCGTGCGATTGACGCGGACCGCGATCCGGCGAAGGTTCTCGATCAGGACGAAGCGCAGCAGCGACGGCAGCGCCCATAATTCACCGATCTTCAGCGGCTCGACGGACTGGAAGCCTTCGACAATCGCCTTGAACATGGCCGACGAGACGGAACTGTCGGAATGCGCGACATAGGTCCACGCGACCGCCAGTGCGCGCGGCACGCTGGATCCATCCGACAGTTTCAGCGTCGGCAACTGGCGGTAGAAGCGGCGCGGCAGGTCGCGCTTGACCTGAAAAATGGTCTCCTCGACCAGGTAGTTGTTGTCGAGCAGCCACTGCGCCGCGGGCGTGATCGTTTCGCCCCTCGCCTGGGCAGCGTTGGTGGAACGGTAGACATCGAGAATTTTCCTGGCGCTGTCGCGGATGCGCGCCTGAAAATCGAAAGGCGTCAGACCGAACAAATCCTTGGCATCGCCATTGGCAAGGGCTGCGCCCAAAGCGCGCAGCCGATCTTCCGGCAGGAAATTGGAGCGTATCGGCTCGTCGGTGACAGCCGGGAAGCTGGCGCTCGTCTTTTCGATCTGTGCGAGATTGGTCTGGATATTCATCTAAGGTTCCGTGTTGGGGACGCAGTGCGGCGTCACCGCCACGGCAATGTCCCTAAAACCGGTCCAAATGCAATTGGTTGCATCGCAACACTTGGCCGAAAGTTTGTTTCCGCACCACGACAAGATGCCGTCTTTCGACAACTTCCAGGCGAGCACTATGAGCATCGTTTCGGCTTCTGATCGGCGGAAGATTCAGGCTTTTTCGTGATGCAGCGACCAGCTTACGCGATATTTGGCCGGCGTCACGATCATGTTTGGAAACAGACGTTAATCGTTGCCGGCAATGCGGTCGATGCGGATCACGAACAGCATGGCCGGCCGGACCGGATCGAGGCGCAGTTCCGGCACTTGCGCCCCGGGCAACAGCGCGTCGAGCGGGCCAAGTTGCATGGGCGCCGCGCCGACCACGCTGAGTTCGCCGTCGACGCACAGGATGAGTGTTTCATCGGCTTCGGCCTGGATCTCCGTCGGAGCCGAAATCAGCAGCCGCTCGACCGTGTGGGTCGCCCGGGCGCGGCGGGTCATGACGTTGAGGTCGATGATCGGGCCAGCGATCAGCGTGGCTTGCGTCGGCACGTCGGCCGGAAAGGCAAGCGGGCCGGAAGCCTTGGTGATTTCGACCGGCGGCCGGCCGGCGATGTCGAGGACCATGCCCTCGCCTTCCAGCAGGGCCAAGGTCCGATCGACGCCGGCGAAGCCGGAGAACGGCCCGCTGCTCTCGACGCGCGCCATCGAGACGCGCCAGTCGAAATCGTCGAGCCCGGCACCTGGCGGCGAGACGGCAATCTCCGTCGTCACCCCGCCGCCGTTCTTCCACGGCATCGACCGGTATTCGGCTGCCCGAAGGATGCGCAAGGCGCGGCTCAGCCCAAAATGCCGGGCAGGTTGAGCTGGTTCTCCCGGGCGCACTCGATCGCGATGTCATAGCCAGCATCGGCGTGACGCATGACGCCGGTCGCCGGATCGTTCCACAGAACCCGCTCCAGGCGCTTGGCCGCCTCGGGCGTGCCGTCGGCGACGATGACCATGCCGGCATGCTGCGAAAAGCCCATGCCGACGCCGCCGCCATGGTGCAGCGACACCCAGGTGGCGCCGGACGCGGTGTTGAGCAAGGCATTGAGCAACGGCCAGTCGGAGACGGCATCGGAGCCGTCCTTCATCGCCTCCGTCTCGCGGTTCGGCGAGGCGACCGAGCCGGAATCGAGGTGATCGCGGCCGATGACCACCGGCGCTTTCAGTTCGCCCCTGGCGACCATCTCGTTGAAGGCGAGGCCGAGCCGGTGGCGATCGCCAAGCCCAACCCAGCAGATGCGCGCCGGCAGGCCCTGGAAGGCGATGCGCTCACGCGCCATGTCGAGCCAGTTGTGCAGATGGGTGTTGCCGGGGGTCACCTCGCGCACCTTGGCGTCGGTCTTGTAGATATCCTCGGGATCGCCGGAAAGCGCTGCCCAGCGGAAAGGGCCGATGCCGCGGCAAAACAGCGGACGGATGTAAGCCGGCACGAAACCCGGGAAGGCAAAAGCATTCTCGAACCCCTCCTCCTTCGCCACCTGGCGGATGTTGTTGCCGTAGTCGAGCGTCGGCACGCCGGCGTTCCAGAACGCCACCATCGCCTCGACATGCTCGCGCATCGACGCGCGGGCAGCTTTTTCGACGGCCTTCGGGTCGGAGGTGCGTTTCTCGCGCCAATCGGCCAGCGACCAGCCCTTGGGCAGATAGCCATTGAGCGGGTCATGCGCCGAGGTCTGATCGGTGACGATGTCGGGGCGCACGCCGCGCCGCACCAGTTCCGGCAGGATGTCGGCGGTGTTGCCGACCAGGCCAACCGATTTCGCTTCACCGGCTTTGGTCCAGCGCTCGATCTTTTCGAGCGCCTCGTCAAGGGTGTCGGCGCGCTCATCGACATAGCGGGTGCGCAACCGGAAATCGATGCGGTCGGGATCGCATTCGACGGCCAGGCAGCAGGCGCCGGCCATGACCGCGGCGAGCGGCTGGGCACCGCCCATGCCGCCGAGGCCGCCGGTCAGGATCCATTTGCCCCTGAGATTGCCGCCATAGTGCTGGCGGCCGGCTTCGACGAAGGTCTCGTAGGTGCCCTGCACGATGCCTTGCGTGCCGATGTAAATCCACGAGCCGGCCGTCATCTGGCCGTACATCATCAGGCCCTTTCTATCGAGCTCGTTGAATTTCTCCCATGTCGCCCAGTGCGGCACCAGGTTGGAATTGGCGATCAGCACGCGCGGGGCGTCAGGATGAGTGCGGAACACGCCGACCGGCTTGCCCGATTGCACCAACAGCGTCTCGTCGTCGCCAAGCGTCTTCAGCGAGGCAACGATGCGGTCGAAATCGTTCCAGGTGCGCGCCGCCCGGCCGATGCCGCCATAGACGACCAACTCGTTGGGGTTTTCGGCGACGTCTGGGTCGAGATTGTTCATCAGCATGCGCAACGGCGCTTCCGTCAGCCAGGTGCGGGCATTGAGCTCGCTGCCGCGCGGGCTGCGCACTTCACGGATGTTGTGGCGAGGATCGGTCATGATTGTCCCTTTCGAATGAAGCGCGCCGCGCGTCAGCGCTCGGCCCAGGCGATCGCGGTTTCCAGGATCTTTCTCAGCGTGACGCGGATTGGCGCCGCGAATTCGGCATCGTAAGGCACCGGCCAATTGCCGGGCATGCCCTTGCCTTCGGGCTCGCGCAGATAGCCGCGGTTGGACAGCTCCATCTGCAGCGCGTGGACGCCGTTTTGCGGCTGGCCGAAATGGCGCGTGATCCAGCCGCCCTTGAAGCGGCCATTGACGACGAAGCTCTCGCCGGTTTCGCCCAGAATCTGCCTGACTTTCTCCTGCAGCGTCGGATCGGCGCTCTTGCCGTCGTTGGTGCCGAGATTGAAGACCGGTAATTTGCCTTCGAATAGGCGCGGCAGCACCGAACGGATCGAATGGCAGTCATAGACGACGATCTTCCCATGCAAAGCGTGCAGCCTGTCGATCTCGGCCTGCAGCGCGGCATGATAGGGCAGGAAGAATTTTTCGCGGCGTCCGTCGATCTCCGACGGTCCCGGCTCTTCACCTTTGCGGTAGAGTGGATCGCCGTCAAATGTCTCGGTCGGACAGAGCCCAGTCGTCGTCTGGCCGGGATAGAGCGAGGCGCCGGACGGATCGCGGTTGACGTCGATGACGGTGCGCGAAATCGCCGTATGCACAACGGTCACGCCGAGGTCTTCTGCGAAGTCATAAAGCTTGTCGATCCACCAGTCGGCGTCACGGCGGCCGAGCCAGGGCGAGATTAGCCGGCTGTCGAGGCCGGCGAGATCGATGCCGGTATGCGGGATCGACACCAGCAAGGGTGCCGTGCCTTGGGTGACGGTGAGCCAGGAGGGCGAGGTCATCGGAAGTCTCCCCGTGACAGAACGCAACTCTGCGACCGTCTTTGAACACCGATCTCGCTTTTTGCTGGTTGCGACGTATTTTGTTCTTGCTTTGTGCCGGCAGCTATGCTAATAATTTGGCTATGGTGCTGATTCAGCCCGACGACCCGCCCTCGAGGCGGGTTTTTTGTTTCTGGCCTTGAAAGTTTCGGTGTTGCCGGGCTGAGGTTGGCGGGACAGCGCCCCCCTCTGTCCTGCCGGACATCTCCCCCTCCAGGGGGGAGATTGGCTATCATCTCTACTTTCGCCAATCTCGTAGGATGCAGAAAGGGCGCAGTCCCCGAAGCTGCCAATCTCCCCCCTGGAGGGGGAGATGTCCGGCAGGACAGAGGGGGGCGCGACGGAACACGACCCATCGCGGCGTAACGCAGCGATAACAGTGTCATGACGTAATCCCCGGCAGCTTCACCGCGCTTGCCGCTTCCACCGCCGCGCCGCTGCGTACCATGGCGATGGCCTTCTCCATGTCCGGGTGGAAGTGCCGGTCGTTGTCGAGATGCGGCACCTCTGCCCTGACCAGCCGGCGCACCGCCTCCAGTGCCGCGCTCGAGGCCAGAGGCGCATGGAAATCGCAGCCCTGTGCGGCGGCCAGCAATTCGATGCCGATGACGGCCGTCGCATTCTCGACCATGCCGATGAGCCGGCGCGCCCCATGCGCCGCCATCGAGACATGGTCTTCCTGGTTGGCCGAGGTCGGGATCGAATCGACGCTGGCCGGATAGGCTTTTTGCTTGTTTTCAGAAACCAGTGCCGCGGCCGTGACCTGAGGGATCATGAAACCGGAATTCAAACCCGGCTTGGGCGTGAGAAAGGCCGGCATGCCCGACAGCGCCGGGTCGACCAGCATGGCGATGCGCCGCTCCGACAGCGAGCCGATTTCGCAGACGGCGAGCGCGATCATGTCGGCGGCGAAGGCCACCGGCTCGGCGTGGAAATTGCCACCCGAAAGTGCGGAGTCGTCCTCGGCAAAGATCAGCGGATTGTCGGTGACGCCGTTGGCCTCGGTGGCGAGCGTGTCCGCGGCCTTGCGGAGCACGTCAAGCGCTGCGCCCATCACCTGCGGCTGGCAGCGCAGGCAGTACGGATCCTGCACGCGCTCGTCGCCGACGCGGTGCGATTCACGGATGGCGCTGCCGGCCATCAAGTTGCGCAACGCCTCGGCCGTCTCGATCTGGCCGCGATGTTTCCGGAGCAGATGGATGCGTGGATCGAACGGAGCGTCGGAGCCTTTGGCGGCATCGGTCGACAGCGCGCCGGCGACCAGTGCCGACTGGTAGAGCACCTCCGCTTCGAACAAAGCGGCAAGCGCATACGCGGTCGAGAACTGGGTGCCGTTGAGCAGCGCCAGGCCTTCCTTGGCGCCCAGTATCACCGGCTCCAGGCCGTGAGAAACGAAGGCGACCTTGGCGGGAAAGCGGCCATGCGGGGTAAAGCACTCGCCGACACCGATCATCACCGCGGTCATGTGCGACAGCGGCGCAAGGTCGCCGGAAGCGCCAACCGAGCCTTGCGCCGGCACCACGGGGATCACGTCGTTGGCCAGCATCGCCTCGAGCAGTTCGATGGTCCGCGGCCGCACGCCGGAGGCGCCCTGTGCCAGGCTGGCCAGCTTCAGCGCCATCATCAGCCGGCAAATTGCGACGGGTATCGGCTCGCCGACGCCGGCGGCATGCGACAATACGATGTTTCGCTGCAGCGTTTCCAGGTCGGCGGCGGGGATGCGAACACTGGCCAGCTTGCCGAAGCCGGTGTTGATGCCATAGACCGGCTCGCCTTTGGCAACGATCCTGGCGACAGCCTCGGCGCTGGCCTTGATCTTCGGCCGGCAGGCATCGTCGAGCCTCAGTGCGGCGCCGCGATAGATGGCGCGCCAATCGGCCAGCGTGGCATTGCCTGGTCTTAGCTTGAGTTCGGTCATTGTCCCCTCCAGATGCGGGCATGCAGCGGGTTGAAGCCCAAGCGGTAGACGAGTTCGGCCGGGCGTTCGACGTCCCAGATCGCCAGATCGGCGGATTTTCCGGCCTCCAGCGTACCGGTCTGTCCAAGCAGCCCGAGCGCGCGGGCAGCCTCGCGCGTGACGCCGGCAAGGCATTCATCGACGGTCAGGCCGAACAACGTCGCCGCCATGTTCATGGTCAGCAGCAGCGAGGTCAGCGGCGACGTGCCGGGATTGTTATCGGTGGCAACGGCCATCCTGACGCCATGCTGGCGAAACAGGGCGATCGGCGGCTTCTTGGTCTCGCGGATGAAGTAGTAGGCGCCGGGCAGGATGCTGGCCACGGATCCTGCCTTAGCCATCGCCGCCGCACCGGCCTCGTCGGTATATTCGAGGTGGTCGGCCGACAGCGCACCATAGCGCGCCGCAAGTTCCGCGCCGTGCAGATTGGACAGCTGGTCCGCATGGAGCTTGACCGGCAGGCCCGCCGCCTTCGCGGCATCGAACACGCGGGCGATCTGCTCCGGCCAAAATGCAATGCCTTCGCAAAAGCCGTCGACGGCATCGGCCAGGCCCTCGGCAGCGATGGCCGGCAAAATCTCGTTGGCGACAAGATCGATAAAGGCATCCTTGTCACCTTTTGCTTCGGGCGGCAGCGCATGGGCGCCGAGGAAAGTGGTCCTGACCGTCACCGGCCGCTCACCGCCCAGCCGTCGCGCGGCGCGCAACGACTTCTTCTCGTTTTCGAGGTCGAGACCGTAGCCGGATTTGATCTCGACTGTGGTGACGCCTTCGGCGATCAGCGCATCGAGGCGCGGCAGCGACTGGGCGACCAGCTCGTCCTCGCTGGCGGCGCGCAGTGCCTTGACCGAGGAAACGATGCCGCCGCCGGCCTTGGCAACCTCTTCATAGGTGGCGCCGGCCAGCCGCATCTCGAATTCATTGGCACGGTTGCCGGCATGGACCAGATGAGTGTGGCAGTCGATCAGGCCGGGCGTAATCCAGCGGCCTTCGCAGTCGGTCGCCTCGGCGTCTTTGCCAAGTGCTCTGGGGCGGAGCGCTGCCGGCATGTCGGCTTCCGGCCCGGCATAGACAATCCGGCCATTGCGCACGGCGATTGCACCGTGCTCGACGATGCCAAGTCCGGCGCTGTTTTCGACCATGGTCGCGAGGCGCGCATTGCGCCACAGGCGAACCTCCCCTGCCCGGCTTTTGCTCTCTGCAGCCATCATCTTTTCCGTTTCAATCGGTGACGATTATGTATATACATATCAAAAGGCACTGCAAGCACTATCATCGCATGGCAGACCGGGATTTGGAGAAAAACGTGACGGCAATCTTCGCGGAACAGGCACTTCTGCCCGACGGCTGGCACAGCAATGTGCGGATCGTCATCTCCGACGGCAGGATCGCCACGGTCGAGGCGAATACCTCGCTCCTGCCTGGCGACGAGCGCCATGCCATCCTTTTATCCGGCATGCCGAACCTGCACAGCCACGCCTTCCAGCGCGGCATGGCCGGGCTTGCCGAATTGCGCGGGCCTTCCGCCGATAGTTTCTGGAGCTGGCGCGAGGTGATGTACCGTTTCGCGCTGTCGATGACGCCGGACCAGGTCGAGGCGGTCGCGGCCCAGCTCTATGTCGAGATGCTGGAGGCCGGGTTCTCGCGTGTCGGCGAGTTTCACTATTTACACCACGACCGCGACGGCCGGCCCTATGCCAACATCGCCGAGATGGCGGAGCGCATCATTGCCGCAGCGTCCGAGACCGGCATCGGGCTGACGCTGTTGCCGGTGTTCTACGCGCATTCCTCTTTCGGCGGCGCTGCGCCAAATGAAGGCCAGCGGCGGTTCATCAACAATGTGAACCAGTTCTCGCGGCTTGTTGAGAAATGCCGCGAATCCGTTCGCAGCTTGAATCAAGGCGTTGTCGGCGTCGCCCCGCACAGCCTGCGTGCCGTGACACCGGAGGAACTGGAAAACATCACGGTGATGGCGCCGGAGGGGCCCATCCACATCCACGTCGCCGAGCAGATGAAGGAGGTCGAGGACTGCCTTGCCTGGTCCGGGGCGCGGCCGGTCGAGTGGCTGCTTGCCAATGCCAAGGTCGACCGGCGCTGGTGTCTCATCCACGCCACCCACATGACCGACACAGAGACGGTGCAAATGGCGAAAAGCGGCGCCGTTGCCGGCCTTTGTCCGATCACCGAGACCAATCTCGGCGACGGCACCTTTGCCGCGTCCTTGTTCATGCAGCATGGCGGCCGCTTTGGCATCGGCTCGGATTCAAACGTCCTGATCGGCCTGCCGGACGAGTTGCGGCAGCTCGAATATTCGCAGCGCCTCGCCCACCGCGCCCGCAACGTGCTGGCGGTGGCCGGTGGCTCGACCGGCCGTGCTTTGTTCGATGCAGCGCTCGATGGTGGCAGTGCCGCGTTGGGCGCCGGCCCCTCGCAGATCGCAGCAGGTGCCCCGGCCGATTTCGTCTCGCTCGACGGCAAGCATCCATCGCTGGCCGGCAAGACGGGCGATACAATCCTTGACGCCTGGATTTTTGCCAACGGCACCAAGATCGATTGCGTCTGGGTGCATGGCAAGAAACTGGTCAGCGGCGGCATGCATGCCAGGCGCGATGCTATCGCCGAGCGGTTCCGCAAGGTGATGACGGCGCTTTCGGCATGAGTATGATCGCGACAATAAGCGCGGATTCTGGAAGCGCGGACGGCGGCGAGGTTCTTTCGCTGCACCAGCGCATCCTGTCGGACATCAGCGAACGGATCCTGTCGGGTGCCTGGGCGCCCGGCCACCGCATTCCGTTCGAGCATGAACTGACGGCCGAATACAATTGTTCGCGCATGACAGTGAACAAGGCGCTGTCGCAACTGGCCAAGGCCGGGCTGATCGAGCGCCGGCGTCGTTCGGGCAGCTTTGTCCGCCGGCCGCAATCGCAGGCGGCCGTTCTCGAAATCCACGACATCCGGATCGAGGTCGAGGCACTTGGCTTGCCCTACCGCTATGAGCGCATGGCGCGAAGCGGAAGGCGCAGCAGCGCCGACGACCGAGCCCTGCTGGAACTCGACGTCGCCGGGCCGGTGCTGGCGCTGGAATGCCTGCATTTCGCCGGCAAGCGGCCGTTTGCCCACGAGCAGCGGCTGATCAACCTGGCTGCCGTGCCGGAAGCCGCCGAAGAGGCGTTTTTCGAGACCGCTCCCGGTCCGTGGCTGATCGGGCGCGTGCCGTGGAGTGCCGCCGAGCATCGCATTCGCGCGGTTGCCGCCGAAAAGCACATCGCGGCGGCGCTCGACATCGAGACCGGCGCGCCCTGCCTGGTGATCGAGCGGCGGACATGGAGCGCCGAGCACCCCGTCACCCATGTCCGGTTCACCTATGCGGCAGAGAACCACACTCTCGTGGCAAGGTTCACGCCATCGCAGGGGTGAGCTCCTAACCCTCCCCCTTGAGGGGAGGGTCGCGGAGCAAATTGCCGCGCGGCGGCATTTTGTGACGCGGGGTGGGGTCGGAGCAACCTCGCCGCCGGGCCCCCCCCCGCACCCACCCAGCGGTGGGCGCGGGAAATAAGGCACCCCCCCCCCCGGCGCGGGGGGGGGGGGGCGGGCGGAGCTAGG